>NZ_JBSGIW010000069.1:0-45204 GCF_053605265.1 Streptomyces sp. NPDC003943
GGCGCCGCCGTCGAGCCACACGCCCAGCTTCGCGCCCGTCTGGAGGGAGGTGGCGCCGGTGGCGGTGGTGTGCCACAGCTCGCGGCCGGTGCGGAGGTCGAGCCCGGCGAGGGTGTGGCATCCCTTGCGGGGCTCGCCGTAGAAGATCAGGGCCACCCCGTCGTCGGCGGTCGGGCTGGTGGAGCAGATGTCGGCCCGCCCGGGCACGTACTCCCAGCGCTGCCTGCCGGACCGGACGTCGAATCCGGTCACCGCGTCGACGCGGCTGCGGACGACGGTGTCGTCGACGAGCCAGGCGCGGTTGCCCTGGTCGGTGGCGTTGCGGTCGTACGGGGCCTCCCAGGCGGTCGTCATCGACGAGCCCGGCCAGTAGCCGGAGTCGTTTAGGAACACCCAGGCGGCGCCGTAGAGGAGTCCGAGCACCACTCCGAGGGCGGTCAGACAGCCGAGCCACCCCCGCCACCCCAGCGGTTCCCTTGTGCGCTCACCCATCCGGATCCCCACCCCTGGTCGACCGTTCGAACGGCCCTCAGCGTAGAGGACCGTTGATCATCCGCGCCGCTCCGTCGAGACGATCAGGCCCACCCCGACCACGACGATCGCGCCGCCGAGGACGATCGGCCAGCTCAGCGCCTCGTTCAGGATCAGCGCGCCGAGGGCGACGGCGACGACCGGGTTCACGTACGCGTAGGTGGCGACGAGCGAGAGCGGCGCGGTCTGCAGGAGCCAGGCGTACGCGGTGAAGGCGATCAGCGAGCCGAACACGACCAGGTACGCCAGGCCCGCCCAGGACCGGGTGGACACGGCCGCCAGGTCGAGCCCGTGCTGCTCGCCGCGCAGCAGACCGACTCCGACGCCCGCGAGGCCGCCGGCCAGCATCTCGTACACGCTGGCGGTGAAGGGGTTCGCGGGCATCGGCAGCCGGGACGAGGAGAAGGAGCCGATGGACCAGCTGAGGGCCCCGACGATCACCAGGATCACGCCGCTCACCTTCACCTCGCCGCTGAGCCCCGGCAGCGTCAGCACGGCGAGCCCGCCGAGCCCGACGAGCACGCCCGCGATCCCGCCCGCGGTGGGCCGCTCCCCGGCCAGCGCCTTCAGCATCACCACGAACACGGGCACGACGGCGATGAGCAGCGCCGCGAGCCCGGACGGCACGGACATCTCGGCGAGCACGACGAACATGTTGCCGCCGAGGAGCAGCATCAGGCCGACCACCGCGGCGGATGCCAGCTGCCGTGCGCTCACCTTGAGCGCCCCGATCCCCTGCCGCCACGCGATGATCCCGGCCAGCACGAGCCCGGCGACCACGAACCGCGCTCCGGCCGACAGGAACGGCGGCAGCGTCTCGACCACGACCCGGATCGCGAGGTACGTGGAGCCCCACACGACGTACACGATGGCGAGCGCGGCCCAGACGGTGGTGGGGATGCGGCGGGGGGCGGGGGCCGTGGGGAGGGGGGCGGAGTGCTGGGTCCTGGAGGCCGGGGCGTCGGCGGCGGGGCTTGTCATGACCAGGAGATTAGGCGCTTCGGCGGCCACTGATCCAGAAATCTGCCCGCGATCGGGCAGGATCAGGGAAATTCGCGCTCTCGCGAGCGCTTACTCCGCTCCCGTCCCCGTCGCCTTCAGCGCCAGCCACAGCTCCATCCGCACGTCCGGATCGTCCAGCGAGCGGCCCAGGATCTCCTCCACGCGCCGCATCCGGTAGCGCAGCGTGTGGCGGTGCACGCCCAGGTCGGCGGCGGCCGCGTCCCACTGGCCGTGGCGGGAGAGCCAGGCGCGCAGCGAGGCGACGAGGTCGCCGCGGCCCGTGGCGTCGTGCTCGTAGAGGGCGCGCAGGAGGCCGTCGGCGAAGGCGCGGACGGCGTCGTCGGCGAGGAGGGGGAGCACGGAGCCGGCGGCGAGTTCCTCGTGCTCGACGAGGGAACGGCCGCGGCGCCGGGCCACCGACAGGGACTGTTCGGCCTGCTTGTAGGCGGCGGACGCGGCGATGGGGCCGGTCGGGGCGGAGAGGCCGACGACGATCTCGGTCTCCTCGGCCTCGCGGTTGGCGTACGCCTCGCACGCCGTGACCACCGCTCCCCCGTCGCCCGCCAGGACGACGAGCCGTTCGCCGCCCTCCGGGCCCTCCGGCACGGTGAGCACGGACTCGCCGGCCCGGGCGGCGGCCGCCTCCAGGGACTCCGCGAACACCGCGAGCGGCGTCTCGCCCTCCCGGGCCGCCGCCTCCGCGGAGGCGGGCTCGGCGATGAGCAGCCGGAACGGCGCGTCGAGCAGCCCGCCGTACAGATCGCCCGCCACCGCGCGGGCGTGGTCGGGCTGCCCGGCCAGCAGCATCCGCAGCACCGCCGCGCCGAGCCGCTGCTCGGCGGCCTGGAGCGAGCGGGACCGTTCCGTCGTCAGCGTGAGCAGCGCGATCGCGGAGTGCACGGCGTAGCGCTCGGCGGTGCCGAGCGGCGCGCCGGTGCCGACCGCGAGCGCCCCGCGCACCCGCCGCCCGGTGCCGAGCGACTGGAGCTCGACCCGGTCGTCGGTGCCGCCGACGACGGCGCTGGCCGGCGCGGGCCGTTCCCGGAGGCGTTCGACGTCGGGGGTGAGCCGGGCGGCCCGGCGCGCCGCCCATTCGGGCGATACGGCGAGGACGGTGCCGGAGGTGTCGTACAGCGCGGCCCAGCCGTCCACGTGCGCCGCGAGCCGCGCGACGACGGCGTCCGGCCCCTCGGCGAGCGCGGCCCGCGTCAGCTCGCGCTGCGCCTCGAAGCCGGCGGTCACGGCCCGGTACTGGTCGGCGGCGATGGCCGCCGACACCGCCTTGCTGATGGCGAGGAACGGCGTCCGCCGCGGCACTTCGAGCAGCGGCAGGTGCTCCTCGCGGGCCGCTTCGAGCAGCGCCGCCGGAATGGCCTCGTGGTTCACCCCGACCGCGAAGCCGAGCCCGACCACGCCCGCGCCGAGCAGCCGCCGCACGTAGCGCCGCATCGCCTCGGGGTCCTCGGCGTCGAGCGTGAGCGCGGTGGTGAGGAGCAGTTCGCCGCCCTCCATGTAGGGGACGGGGTCGGCGAGCTCGCTGACGTGCGCCCAGCGCACGGGCGTGTCGAGGCGGTCCTCACCGGCGCGGACGGTGAGTTTGAGCGCCGAGTGCTGGACGAGCGAGGCGAGGGTGGGCGGCATTGGGGACCGTCGGACCTTAAGGGGAGGGGAGGGCGCGCCGCCCGTCGGAGCGGCGCGTCCCCGATTCTGCCAGCCCGGCCGGGAGCCCGCGCTCAGCCGCGTGCGCCGGCCTCCCGCAGGTCCACGAGCAGCGGCGGAGTGTGCTCGCCGCGCACGTCCGTGAGCGAGAGGACCGCGTGCCCGGGCGGCACGGCGTGCGCGAGGTCGGAGGCCGACCAGCGCTCGCGCTCCACCTCCCGGACGGTCACCGCCTCCGTCGTGACGGCCTTGCCGGTGACCAGCTTGCGCAGGGCGTGGAAGGCCCGGGTCATCGGCTGGTCGGCGAAGACGGTGTGGTGGGCGACCTCGGTGGTCTCCACCCGTTCGGTGCCCCAGGCCTCGGCGAACGCCCGGCCGTCCCAGGTGGGGATGCCGGAGAACGCCATCCGGCAGCCGACGACCGCGAGCAGCGGCCCGTGCAGCGGCTCCGGGACCTCGGCGAAGGTACGGAGGGCGAGCACGACGCCGGCGTTCTGCGGGCGCAGGCGCTGCAGGCCGCGCACCGTTCCCGGGGTGAGCGCGCCGGCCGCGTCGTCGAGGACGAGGCAAACGAAGTGGGACCCGGGGCCGTCGGCGCGGCCCGGACGGTCCCGTACGACGGTCTGGAACTGGGCGAGCAGCAGCCGGTTGAGGAGCCGGGCGGCGTCCTCGTGGGCGCCCTCCGGGAGGCTGATCCGGACCCGCATCGGATGCCGGACGACGGCCCGCAGCGCGAAGGCGTTGTCCTCGCTGCCGCCGCCGAAGAAGTCGGCGAAGACGGGCCGGTCGAGCGCGGCGAGCCGGTCGGCGAGCACGGGGCCGAGGTCGGTCGCGGTGCCGACCTGCCGGATCCGGGACTCCAGCTCGCGGCGCATGGCCGTGGCGGCGCCGTCCTCGGGGAGCCGGTCGAGCAGGGCCCGCAGGGTCTCGGGGCGGGCTTCGAGGAGCTCGCGCAGCACCGGGACGGTGGGGAAGCGGCCGTGCGCGGCCCGGTGGGGGCCGATGAGCTGCGCGAGCACGGTGGCGGCCCGCCGGGTCTCGACGCCCGGCATGTCGCCGACGAGTCCTTCCGCGAGCAGCGCGGCGGCCTCGTCCGGGTCGGTGGCCCCGGCGTACAGGTCGAGGTCGTGCCGCGAGGCCGGGTCGCCGAGGCGGATCACCACGTCGTACGCCTCGTCCGGGCCGAGCGGCGCTCCGGCCGCGCCGACGGCGACGACGGCGCAGCCGCCGGTGAGGGCCTGGAGGCCGAGCGACTCGACGACGGGTGCGACGAGGGCGCGGGTCTTGCCGGAGCCGGACGGGCCGACGGCGAGCAGTGAGGTGCCGAGCAGCGCGGGGTCGAGGGCCAGGCCGGCGCCGTGGTAGGCGGCGGGGGTGCGCTCGGCGGGCGCGTACCGCCCGACCCGGACCTGGCCGAGGAGCAGGTCGTGGGTGGCGGTGCGGCGGCCGGGCAGGTCGCGCTCGCCGGACGGGTGGCCGGCCGCGGCGGCGCCCTGCTCGACGACCGCTTCGACGAGCGCGGCCCGCCGCATCCCGTCCCGGGCGGACTGCTCCCAGGCGCGCCGGACGCGCGCGATGTCGACGTCGTTCATCCGTCCGCCGGCCACCTCGGCGGCGAGCACGTCGGCGGCGCGCTGCTCGCCGGCGGCGCGGAGCTCGGGCCACTGGGAGGGCGGGACGACGGGCCCGGTGACGGCGGCCTGCGGCTGGGGGGCCTTGTGGGCGCGGTAGGTACGGAGCAGGCCGGCCCAGTCGCCGACGCGGGCGAACGGCCACAGGACGAGGCCCGTGATCAGCGCGTACAGGGTGTAGACGAGGACGGGCGAGGCGAACACCTCGAACCCGCCGGTGACCAGCGCGACCAGGGAGAGCACGGCGGAGACGACGGGCAGCGGGTCCCAGCCCAGGCCGAACGCCTCGGGCCAGACGAAGGTGAGGGCGGCGAGCCCCATCACCCCGGCGAGGGCGGCTCGGGCGGGCGGCCGGAACCGGTCGAGGTAGTGGCGGGTGATCTTCCCCCAGGAGCCGAGGAAGGCGACGGCGCACACGAGCAGCACGAGGAACGCGCTGTCGTAGAGCGCGCGGGCGGCCTGGCCGTGCCAGTCCACGGGCGAGGTGGTGAGCGGGTACCACCACTCCTTCGGGGTGAGGAGCAGCAGGATCTCGACCTTGTACGGGAAGACGTCACGGCGCCACGCGGCCCAGACGAGCAGCCCGACGACCAGCGGGATCAGCATCCCGACGAGCGTGACGGGCGCCATGCGCCTGTCTTCCGCGGCCCGCGCGGGCAGGTGCCGGAACCGCCACACCCCGAGCCCGGCCTCCGGCCGCGGCGCGTCCAGCCACTCGGCGACGGGCGCGCGCGGCGGCACGGACGGCGGAGCGCCGGGCGCGTGCGCGGGCACGGACGGCGGAAGGCCCGGCGACGCGACGAGCGGCGCGGCCGCCCCCGCGGGAGCACCGGGCGCACTCGCGTACGCCCCCGGCGCGTGCGCGGGCGGCGGCGGCACGACCGGCTGCGCCGCCGGACGCGCCGGGACCGAGGGGGCCGGCGGCGCGGCCGGCGGCAGGTCGTCGGGCGGCGGCGGGGCCGGGTGGGGGACCGCGGGCCCGGTCCCCCGGGTGTCGCTCGACTCGTACGTGCCGTCGGTCTCCATGAACCCCTGCCCCCTGACCAGCCAGGTCGCCGCAACTGTGCCACCGTCAATCTAGTGGGCGCGGGCCCGCCCGGAGGGGTTTCGCCCACCCGTTCGGCCGATCACCGGCCGACCGCCGCCCGCCGCACCGCCGCGCGCCGTCGAGCCCCGCGAAGGCAGCCACCATGTCCATCTCGGACAACGAGCCACCCGCCACCACTCCCGATCGGCGCATGCCCGACCCCCTCCCCCGCGCCTAGCCTGCGGAGGAAACCCGCAAGAGCGTCCAGAACATCCCAGGAGCCCCGCATGAACGCTGTCCCGCAGGAGCGGCGCGTCGTCACCGCCATCCCCGGCCCGAAGTCGCAGGAGCTTCAGGCCCGCCGCCTCGACACGGTCGCCGGTGGCGTGGGCTCCACGCTGCCGGTGTTCACCAAGCGGGCCGGCGGCGGCATCATCGAGGACGTCGACGGCAACCTGCTGATCGACTTCGGTTCCGGCATCGCCGTGACCTCCGTCGGCGCCTCCGCCGAGGCCGTCGTGCGCCGCGCCTCCGCGCAGCTGCAGGACTTCACCCACACCTGTTTCATGGTGACCCCGTACGAGGGTTACGTGGAGGTCTGCGAGGCCCTCGCCGAGCTGACCCCGGGCGACCACGCCAAGAAGTCCGCGCTGTTCAACTCGGGCGCCGAGGCCGTCGAGAACGCGGTCAAGATCGCCCGCTCGTACACCAAGCGCCAGGCCGTCGTCGTCTTCGACCACGGCTACCACGGCCGCACCAACCTCACCATGGGCATGACGGCGAAGAACATGCCGTACAAGCAGGGCTTCGGCCCGTTCGCGCCCGAGGTCTACCGCGTGCCGGTCGCCTACGGCTACCGCTGGCCCACCGGGGCCGAGAACTGCGGCCCCGAGGCCGCCGCCCAGGCGATCGACAACATCACCAAGCAGATCGGCGCCGAGAACGTCGCCGCGATCGTCATCGAGCCGGTCCTCGGCGAGGGCGGCTTCATCGAGCCGGCCAAGGGCTTCCTGCCGGCGATCGTGAAGTTCGCCAACGACAACGGCATCGTCTTCGTCGCGGACGAGATCCAGGCCGGCTTCTGCCGGACCGGCCAGTGGTTCGCCTGCGAGGACGAGGGCATCGTCCCGGACCTCATCACCACCGCCAAGGGCATCGCGGGCGGTCTGCCGCTCGCCGCCGTGACCGGCCGCGCCGAGATCATGGACTCCGTGCACGGTGGCGGCCTCGGCGGCACCTACGGCGGCAACCCGGTCGCGTGCGCCGGTGCGCTGGGCGCCATCGAGACCATGAAGGAGCTCGACCTCAACGGCAAGGCCAAGCGCATCGAGGAGGTCATGAAGGGCCGCCTCACCGCGATGCAGGAGAAGTTCCCGGTCATCGGTGACATCCGTGGCCGTGGCGCCATGATCGCCATCGAGCTGGTGAAGGACCCGGCGACGAAGGTGCCGGCCCCGGAGGCCGCCGCCGCGCTCGCCAAGTACTGCCACAACGAGGGCGTGCTCGTCCTGACCTGTGGCACCTACGGCAACGTGCTGCGCTTCCTGCCGCCGCTGGTCATCGGCGAGGACCTGCTCAACGAGGGCCTGGACGTCATCGAGGCCGCGCTCGCCACGATCTGACGATCGGACAGCACCTTCTGACACTCCGTGTGAAGAAGCTGTGGGGGGCCGATGGCGGGATGGAGTTCCCGCTGTCGGCCCCCCGTTCCGTGCCGTACGGTTTGGACAGATGAGAGAAACACCCCGGGCGGAGCCTCCCCAGCCCCGTCCGAGCCGTGCCGCAGCGCACACCGCTGGAGCCCTGGGCTCCGGAACTCCTCACCGATCGGATGGCCGCCCGCCCCACACCCCCCGGGGCGCGCGGCAGCCCGGTCAAGCCGACCGCCCCGGAACCACCCCCCCTGTTCCGGGGCGGTCGGCTGCCTTCTGGGCGCTCGTCGTCCTCGCCGTCACCACCTGGCAGGTCCTGGTGCACGGCCCCCTCACCCGCCTCGACGAGCGCGCCTCCCGCGCCCTGGTGGACACCGTGCCGCGCGGCCTGAGCGAAACCGCGTCCGACCTCGGCAACATGACGGTCGCCCTTCCCGTCCTGGCCTGCGCGCTGGCGTACGCGGTCCGGCGCGGCCGCCGCGCCCAAGCCCTCTGGGCCGCCCTCGCCATGGCCGCCGTCCCGCTCCTGGTCGTCCCCCTGAAGACCTGGACGGCCCGCCCGGGCCCGCTGGAACCCTGGGCGCACGGCTACTTCCCGTCCGGCCACACGGCGACGGCGATGGTGGCGTACTTCGGCGCGGCCTTCCTGGTGTCCAGGCGCCTGGTGCCGGTCGCGGCCGTGCTCACGGCGGTGACCGGCGCCGGACTGGTCCTGCGGGGCTACCACTGGCCGCTGGACGTGCTCGCGAGCCTCTGCCTCGCGCTGCTGATCCTCTTCGTCAGTTCCACGCGCACGCGTCGAAGCTCCGGCTGACACTCCCGCTCCTACCCACGCGCCAGTCGGCCCGCCGCCTCGTGCATCGCCAGTTCGAGGAGTGCGGCGTCCGTCAGCGTGCCCGCCGCGTCCGGGCTCACCAGCCAGCGCACTCCGCCGGTCGCGCGGCCCGGGTACGGGACGACGATCCAGGTGCCGCGGCCGGCGCCGCGCACGCCGGTGCCGAGCCAGCGGGCGGCGGTGCCCGGGGGCACGAAGAAGCCCGTCCGGGCGGCGCCGAAGTCGGCGAGGACGGGGCCGGGGCGGTCGACGAGGCGGGTCAGGACGTCGAGGGTGGCATGGCCGAGCCCGGCCGGCAGGATCAGCACGTCCCAGCGGCGCCCGGCGGGCAGCAGCGCGACGCCGTGCGGGTTGCGCTCCCACTCGAAGCGGCAGGCGTCGGGATCCGGCGCCGCCGACGCCAGCCACTCCACCACGGCCCTGACGTCCGGCGTTCCCGGCGTACCCGAGCTCCCCGAAGCGTTCATCGTCACAGTCCCCTCTCCGTGCGGACCCGCCCGGTGCGGTGTCCACACGGAGAGAGGAGGCGGCCCCGCGGCTATGACGCGGGTTTACCCTCCATGGACTGTGACCTGCGTCACATCACGATGGTTCAGCTGTCGAAGCCGAGGCCCAGCTTGTCCATCGTCTTCAGCCACAGGTTCCGCCGGCCGCCGTTCTCGTCGGCCCGCGCGAGCGACCACTTGGTCAGCCCGATGCCCGCCCACGCGATCGGCTCCGGCGGGAACGGCAGCGGCTTCGAGCGGACCATTTCGAGCTCGGTGCGCTCGGTGCGCTCCCCGCCCAGCAGGTCCAGCATCACGTCCGCGCCGAAGCGGGTCGCGCCCACGCCGAGGCCCGTGTAGCCCGCCGCGTACGCCACCTTGCCCTGGTGCGTGGTGCCGAAGAAGGCGGAGAAGCGCGAGCAGGTGTCGATCGCGCCGCCCCAGGCGTGGCTGAAGCGCAGCCCCTCCAGCTGCGGGAAGCAGGTGAAGAAGTGCTGGGCCAGCTTCAGATACGTCTCGGGGCGGTGGTCCAGCTCGGCCGCGACCTTGCCGCCGAAGCGGTAGACCGCGTCGTAACCGCCCCACAGGATGCGGTGGTCCGCGGTGATGCGGAAGTAGTGGAACTGGTTGGCGCTGTCGCCGAGGCCCTGCCGGTTCTTCCAGCCGACCGAGGCCAGCTGCTCGGGGCTGAGCGGCTCGGTCATCAGCGCGTAGTCGTAGACCGGGACGGTGTAGTGCCGCAGCCGCTTGACCAGCGACGGGAAGACGTTGGTGCCGAGGGCGACCGTGCGGGCCGCGACCCGGCCGTACGGGGTGCGCACGGCCATGCCGCCGCCGGCGCCGCCCGCCGACACCAGGTCGAGCGCCGGGGTGTTCTCGAAGATCCGCACGCCGAGCTCGGCGCAGGCCCGCTTGAGGCCCCAGGCCAGCTTCGCCGGGTGCAGCATGGCGACGCCGCGCCGGTCCCACAGGCCGCCCTGGAAGGTCGGCGAGGCGACCTCGGCCCGGACCGCGTCCCGGTCCAGGAACTCCAGACCGTCCGCGAGACCGAGCCGGTCGGCCTCCTCGTACCACTCGTGCAGCTCGTCGACCTGGTAGTCCTCGGTGGCCACGTCGATCTCGCCGGTGCGCTCGAAGTCGCAGTCCAGGCCGTAGCGGGCGACGGTGGCCTCGATGGCGTCGAGGTTCTCGGCGCCCATGCGCTCCAGCTTCGGCAGCTCACCGGGCCAGCGGGCCAGGCCGTTGCCGAAGCCGTGGGTGAGCGAGGCGGCGCAGAAGCCGCCGTTGCGGCCCGAGGCGGCCCAGCCCACCTCGCGGCCTTCGATCAGCATGACGTCCCGGGAGGGGTCGCGCTCCTTGGCGCGGAGCGCGGTCCACAGGCCGCTGTAGCCGCCGCCGATCACGAGCAGGTCGCACCGCTCGGTACCGGTGAGGGCGGGCAGGGCCGCGGGCTTGCCGGGGTCTTCCAGCCAGAAGGGGACGGGCTGGGCGTCGGAGAGAGATTGTGCAGCGAGACGCATGGCGACTGGGGCCATGGTTTCCAACTCCTTCGGTGCCCGGCCGGCTGCCGGCCGGGCGCTCGTTCAGGCTGTTGCTGTTTTCTTGCGCCGGTTGCTGATGACCTGTCCGGCCGCGACCATCAGTACCGCGATGACGAACATCGCCGTGCCGATGACGTTGATCTGAACGGGGGTTCCTCGCTGTGCCGAGCCCCAGACGAACATGGGGAAGGTCACGGTGGAGCCCGCGTTGAAGTTGGTGATGATGAAGTCGTCGAACGAGAGCGCGAAGGCGAGCAGCGCGCCGGCCGCGATGCCGGGCGCCGCGATCGGCAGCGTGACCCGCAGGAAGGTCTGCACCGGTCCCGCGTAGAGGTCGCGCGCGGCCTCCTCCAGGCGCGGGTCCATGGACATCACGCGCGCCTTGACCGCCGTCACGACGAACGACAGACAGAACATGATGTGGGCGATGAGGATCGTCCAGAAGCCCAGCTCCGCGCCCATGTTGAGGAACAGGGTGAGCAGCGAGGCGGCCATGACGACCTCGGGCATGGCCATCGGCAGGAAGATCAGCGAGTTGATCGCGCCGCGCGCCCGGAAGCGGTAGCGGACCAGCGCGAACGAGATCATCGTGCCGAGGATCGTGGCGCCGAGCGTGGCCCAGGCGGCGATCTGCAGCGAGAGCGACAGCGAGCCGCACATGTCCGCGACGCCGCAGGGGTCCTTCCAGGCGTCCAGGGAGAACTGCTGCCACGCGTAGTTGAAGCGCCCGTTCGGCTTGTTGAACGAGAACACCATCACGACGGCGTTCGGCAGGATCATGTACGCGAGCGTCAGCAGGCCCGCGATGACGACGAGGTTCTGTCGGATCCAACGCATCAGACCAGGTCCTCCGTGCCCGCTCGGCGGATGTAGACGGTGACCATGAGCAGCACGATCGCCATGAGGATGAACGAGAGGGCGGCGGCCGTCGGGTAGTCGAGGACCCGCAGGAACTGCGACTGGATGACGTTGCCGACCATCTTGGTGTCGGTGGAGCCGAGCAGTTCGGCGTTGACGTAGTCACCGCTCGCCGGGATGAAGGTGAGCAGCGTGCCGGAGACGACGCCCGGCATGGACAGCGGGAAGGTCACCTTGCGGAAGGTGGTCGCCGGGGAGGCGTACAGGTCCTGCGCGGCCTCGTGGAGCCGGCCGTCGATCCGCTCCAGGGAGGTGTAGAGCGGCAGGATCATGAAGGGCAGGAAGTTGTACGTGAGACCGCAGACCACCGCCATCGGCGTGGCGAGCACCCGGCTGCCCTCGGTCCAGCCGAGCCAGCTGGTGACGTCGAGGACGTGCAGCGCGTTCAGCGCGCTGACGACCACGCTGTCGTCGGCGAGGATCGTCTTCCAGGCCAGCGTGCGGATCAGGAAGCTGGTGAAGAACGGCGCGATGACGAGGACGAGGACGACGTTGCGCCAGCGCCCGGCCTTGAAGGCGATCAGGTACGCCAGCGGGTAGCCGAGCAGCAGGCAGAGGAGCGTGGCCGTGCCGGCGTAGAGCAGCGAGCGGACGAACTGCGGCCAGTACTCCTGGAAGGCGTCCCAGTAGGTCTGGAAGTGCCAGGTGACCTGGAAGCCCTTCTCCAGGGAGCCGGTCTGGATCGACGTCGACGCCTGGTAGACCATCGGCAGCGCGAAGAAGACGAGCAGCCAGATGATGCCGGGCAGCAGCAGCCAGTACGGGACGAGCCGCTTGCGGGTGGAGGACTTGCGGACGACCGGCTCCTCGGCCGGCGCCGCCGCCTCGTCCTTCACGAGGGTGGCGGTCATGCGGCGTCCTCCACCGTCTCGACGCCCGCGTCGATGTCCTGGGCGGCGTCGAGACCGAAGGTGTGGGCCGGGTTCCAGTGCAGGACGACCTCGGCGCCGGGGACGAGACGGTGGTCCCTCTCGATGTTCTGCTCGTACACCTGGAGCTCCGCGCCGGCCGGCGAGTTCACCACGTACTGGGTGGAGACACCGATGAAGGACGAGTCGGCGATGCGCCCGGTGACCCGGTTGCGGCCGTCGGCGATCCGGCCGGCGTCGTCGGCGTGCGTCAGCGAGATCTTCTCGGGCCGTACGCCGACGAGCACCTTGCCGCCCTGGCGCACGGCGGACGTACAGCGGTCGCCGGGCACCCGGAGCTTGCCGCCGCCGGCCGTGACGATCACCTCGGAGCCGGTCTGGACGACCTCGGCCTCGATCAGGTTCGAGGTGCCGAGGAAGTTGGCGACGAAGGTGGTCTGCGGGTTCTCGTACAGGTCCTCGGGCGCGCCCAGCTGCTCGACCCGGCCGCCGTTCATCACCGCGACCTGGTCGGCCATGGTCATGGCCTCCTCCTGGTCGTGGGTGACGTGCACGAAGGTGATGCCGACCTCGGTCTGGATGCGCTTGAGCTCCAGCTGCATCTGGCGGCGCAGCTTGAGGTCGAGGGCGCCGAGCGGCTCGTCGAGGAGCAGCACCTGCGGGTGGTTGATGAGGGCGCGGGCGACGGCGACGCGCTGCTGCTGGCCGCCGGAGAGCTGGTGCGGCTTCTTGTGGGCGTGCTCGCCGAGCTGCACGAGCTCGATCATCTCGTCCACCTGCGACTTCACCGACTTGATGCCGCGCCGGCGCAGACCGAAGGCGATGTTCTCGAAGATGTTCATGTGCGGGAAGAGCGCGTAGGACTGGAAGACCGTGTTCACCGGCCGCTTGTACGGCGGGAGGTCGGTGACGTCGCGGTCGCCGAGGAAGACGGTGCCCGTGGTCGGCTCCTCCAGGCCGGCGATCATGCGCAGCGTGGTCGTCTTGCCGCAGCCGGAGGCGCCTAGGAGGGCGAAGAAGGAGCCCTGCGGGACCGTCAGGTCGAGCGGGCGCACGGCGTGGAAGGAGCCGTAGGACTTGCTGATGCCGGAGAGACGGACGTCGCCGCCGCCGGTGTTCTTTTCGGTGTGAGCAGTCTTGTCAGTCATGGGGTGAGATCCCGGGGTTCGTGGAGGGAAGGCGGAGGGCGTGCGGCCGGTCAGGCACCGATGAGCTTGGCGAACTTCTCCTCGTACGCCGTCTCCTCGGCGCTGCTGAGCGAGCGGAAGGCGTGCGACTTCCTCGCCATCGCCTTGTCCGGGACGATCAGCGTGTTGTTCGCGAGCTCCGGGTCGATCTTGGCGAGCTCGTCCTTCACGCCGTCGACGGGGCACACGTAGTTGATGTACGCGGCGAGCTGCGCGGCCACCGGGAGCTCGTAGTAGTAGTCCATGAGCTTCTCGGCGTTGCTCTTGTGCCGGGCCTGGGCCGGGATCAGCAGGTTGTCGCTGGAGGTGAGGTAGCCGGCCGCCGGGATCGCGAACTTGATGTCCGGGTTGTCCGCCTGGAGCTGGATGACGTCACCGGCCCACGCGAGGCAGGCGGCGATGTCGCCCTTGTCCAGGTCCGACGTGTAGTCGTTGCCGGTGAAGCGGCGGATCTGCTTCTTGTCGACGCCCTTCTGGAGCCGGCCGATGGCGGCGTCGTAGTCGGCGTCGGTGAACGTGCCGGGGTCCTTGCCCATGTCGAGCAGGGTCATGCCGACCGAGTCGCGCATCTCCGTCAGGAAGCCGACCCGGCCCTTGAGCGCGGGGTCGTCGAGCAGCTGGGTGACGGAGTCGACCTTCTTCCCGCCGGTCGCCTTCTGGTTGTACGCGATGACGGTGGAGATGCCGGTCCAGGGGTACGTGTAGGCGCGGCCCGGGTCCCAGTCGGGCCGGCGGAACTGCTGCGCCAGGTTGGCGTACGCGTTCGGCAGGTTGGCGGCGTCGAGCTTCTGCGCCCAGCCGAGGCGGATGATGCGGGCGGCCAGCCAGTCGGTGACGACGATCAGGTCGCGGCCGGTGTCCTGGCCGGCCGCGAGCTGCGGCTTGATCTTCCCGAAGAACTCGACGTTGTCGTTGATGTCCTCGGTGTACTTGACGTTGATGCCCGTACGTTTGGCGAACGCCTCCAGCGTCGGACGGTGCTTCTCGTCGTCGCTCACGTCCATGTACTCGGTCCAGTTGGAGAAGTTCACCGTCTTCTCCTTGGCCGAGAAGTCCGTCGACGCCGGCCCCTGGCCCTCCCGCTTGGCGGGCGGGATGCCGCAGGCGCTCAGGGAGGCGAAGCCACCGACGGTGAGCGCGCCGACGCCTCCGGCGCGCAGCATCGAACGGCGGGTGAGGGCGCCCCGGCCGCTCGTCAGGCTGCGCCGTATCGCCGCCAGCTGGGGGGCCGACAAGCTGTCGGACTCGTACTGCTCCATGCGCTGTGCCCTTTCGGGATGGGTTCGGTCGCCGCTGGTCGGGGCGGCGGAGTGCTATCGGTCCCCGAAGATCGTGCGGTGCCAGTCCTTGGCCGCCACCGCCGTGTTGTCGTACATCACATGCTTGACCTGTGTGTACTCCTCGAAGGAGTACACGGACATGTCCTTTCCGAAGCCCGACGCCTTGTAGCCGCCGTGGGGCATCTCGCTGATGATCGGGATGTGGTCGTTGACCCAGACGCAGCCGGCCTTGATCTCCCGGGTGGCCCGGTTCGCCCGGTACACGTCACGGCTCCAGGCGGAGGCGGCGAGGCCGTACGGGGTGTCGTTGGCCAGCCGGATGCCCTCGTCGTCGCCGTCGAAGGGCAGGGCCACCAGGACCGGTCCGAAGATCTCCGACTGCACGACCTCGCTGTCCTGTGCGGCGCCGGTGATCAGGGTGGGTCGGTAGTATGCGCCGTTCTTGAGCTCGCCACCAGGGGCTTCGCCGCCGGTGACGACGGTCGCGTAGCCCCGCGCCCGCTCCACGAAGCCGGCGACGCGGTCGCGCTGGGCGTGGCTGACGAGCGGACCGAGGTCGGTGGAGGGATCGAACGGGTCGCCGAGGCGCACGGTCTCCATGAGTTCCGCGACCCGCGCCACGAAGGCGTCGAACAGCGGCCGCTGCACATAGGCCCGGGTGGCGGCCGTGCAGTCCTGTCCGCTGTTGATGAGGGAGGCGGCGACGGCGCCCTGCGCGGCGGCCTCCAGGTCGGCGTCGTCGAAGACGACGAACGGAGCCTTGCCGCCGAGCTCCAGGTGCAGCCGCTTGACGGTGGCGGTGGCGACCTCGGCGACGCGCTTGCCGACGCCCGTGGAGCCGGTGAACGAGGTCATGGCCACGTCCGGGTGCCCGACCAGGTGCTCGCCGGCGACCCGGCCGGCGCCGTTGACGATGTTGACGACACCGTCCGGAATCCCGGCGTCGCTCGCCGCCTGGGCGAACATCAGGGACGTGAGCGGCGTGAGCTCGGCCGGCTTCAGGACGATCGTGTTGCCGGCCGCGATCGCCGGGAGGATCTTCCAGGCCGCCATCTGGAGCGGATAGTTCCAGGGCGCGATCGACCCGACCACGCCGATCGCCTCACGCCTGACGTACGAGGTGTGGTCCCCGCTGTACTCGCCCGCCGACTGTCCCTGGAGGTGCCGGGCGGCGCCCGCGAAGAAGGCCGTGTTGTCCACGGTCCCCGGCACGTCGAACTCGGTCGTCAGCTTGATGGGCTTGCCGCACTGCAGCGACTCGACCCGGGCGAAGTCCTCCGCCCGTTCGGCGAGCACACCGGCGAAGCGGTGCAGCGCCTCGGAGCGCTCTCCGGGCGTGGCGCCCGCCCACTCCGGGAAGGCGTCCCTGGCGGCCGCGACGGCCTCGTCGACGTCGTGCGTGGACGCGAGCCGGTAGGTGTGGACGGCGTCCCCGGTCGCCGGGTCGATGACGGTGTGGTCCTGCTCCGAGGTTCCGGGGCGGAGCCGCCCCCCGATGTACTGCGCGCCGTCCGCGAAGCGATCCGACACCTGGAAGCGGTTGCCCATGACGCTCTCCGTTGTTCCAGCTCGAGTTGAGTGCCGATCCTGACAGAGCACCTCGGGTGCAACAAGGGATTCCGTTGTTGCCTTTTGGTTACGCGACGGATTCGGTCGACCATGTGTCGAGAGCGGCGGGAAATTGCCGTACGGAGTGTCAGTGGTGGGTGAAAAGGTGGCGTGCATGAGCGATCTGGAGGAGCTGAAGAAGCAGGTCAAGAGGGGGGAGAGGGTGAAGTGGCTGCACTTCTGGGGCCACCGCCCGCGCCCTGACGGGCAGCTGTCGGCGAGCTGTCTCAGCCAGTGGTGGCCGTCACCGTTCGTGGTCGACGGCGTGCGGTACGCGACGGCCGAGCACTGGATGATGGCCGAGAAGGCGAGGCTCTTCGGCGACGCCGAAGCGGCCGGGGCGGCACTCGCCGCCCGCAGCCCGGCGGAGGCCAAGAAGGCCGGCCGCCTGGTGCGCGGCTTCGACGAGACGGTCTGGCAGCAGCGGCGCTACGGGATCGTGGTCGAGGGCAGCGTGCACAAGTTCGCGTCCGACGAGTCGCTCCGGGCCTTCCTCGTCGGCACGGGGACCCGGGTCCTGGTCGAGGCCAGCCCGCTGGACCGCATATGGGGCATCGGCCTGGCGGCGGACGACCCGCGCGCGACCGACCCGGAGCGCTGGCGCGGCCTGAACCTGCTGGGCTTCGCGCTGATGGAGGCGCGGGAGCGGCTGCGGTGAGTCCCCGCCCCCGCGCGGCGCACTACCGTGCGTCGACCACCAGGCTCGTGTTGAACGGGTCGTCGTCGTAGGACGAGTCCGAGGTGTCCGCGTGGTTGATGGACCAGATCATCAGCGCCAGGAACGCGGCGCCGATCAGGATGCCGACGGCGCCCAGGACGACCCCCGCGATCGCCATGCCCCGGTTCGTCGCCTCGCCGCGCCCGGCCTTCTTCAGGCCGATGATGCCGAAGATCAGCGCCAGGATGCCGAGCAGCGCGCCGAAGCCCCACAGACAGAAGCCGGCGACGGCGATGATGCCCAGCACCATCGCGGCCGTGCCCATGCCGTTGGACGGGGCCGGCTGGCCCCAGCCCGGCTGCCCGTAGCCCGGCTGCCCGTAGGCCCCCGCCCCGTAGCTCGGGTAGGCGGACGCCGGCGCCGGGTAGCCGTATCCGGTCTGCTGCGGTGGAGTCGCCGCGGCCGGCGGGGTCGGGTAGCCGAAGGCACCGCCGGGCGCGACCGGCGGCGGCGGGAGCTCGGCGCCGGGCATCGAGACGACGGTGTGCTGGTCGTGCACCGACGGCGTACCGGGCGTGCGGTCCTGCGGAGTCGCGGGCTTGCTCAGTTCGACGCCGTCCTGGTTCGGCGGAGCCCACGGGTCCACCGGCTGGTCATGGTTCTCGGACATGGGCCTCCCCCATCGTGGTCACGCCATGCTACGGCCTCCCTCTTTTCGCGGACCCTGCCGGGGCGGCCCGGCCTACCATGACCCGATGACCGACCTGCATTCCTTCATCGCCGGGCTTCCCAAGGCCGAACTGCACGTGCACCACGTGGGCTCCGCGTCGCCCCGGATCGTCTCCGAGCTGGCCGCGCGCCACCCGGACTCCAAGGTTCCGACGGACCCGGACGCCCTCGCCGACTACTTCACGTTCACGGACTTCGCCCACTTCATCGAGGTCTACCTCTCCGTCGTGGACCTGGTCCGCACCCCCGAGGACGTCCGGCTGCTCACCTTCGAGGTGGCCCGCGACATGGCCCGGCAGAACATCCGCTACGCGGAGCTGACCATCACCCCGTACAGCTCCACCCGCCGCGGCATCGACGAGCGCGCGTTCATGGCGGCGATCGAGGACGCCCGCAAGGCGGCGGAGGCCGAGCTCGGCGTCGTGCTGCGCTGGTGCTTCGACATCCCCGGCGAGGCGGGCCTGGAGGCGGCGGAGGAGACCGCGCGGCTGGCGGTCGACCTGCGTCCGGAGGGCCTGGTGTCGTTCGGCCTCGGCGGCCCGGAGATCGGCGTGCCGCGCCCGCAGTTCAAGCCCTACTTCGACAAGGCCCGCGCCGCCGGTCTGCGCTCGGTGCCGCACGCGGGCGAGACGACGGGCCCGCAGACGGTCTGGGACTCGATCCACGAGCTGGGCGCGGAGCGCATCGGTCACGGCACCAGCTCGGTCCAGGACCCGGAGCTGCTGAAGTACCTCGCCGAGCACCGGATCGCCCTGGAGGTGTGCCCGACGTCGAACATCGCCACGCGCGCGGTGGAGCGTCTTGAGGACCACCCGATCAGGCAGATGGTGGACGCGGGCGTGCTCGTGACGATCAACAGCGACGACCCGCCGATGTTCGGCACCGACCTGAACAACGAGTACGCGGTCGCGGCCCGGCTCCTCGGCCTGGACGAGCGCGGTCTGGCCGCGCTCGCGAAGAACGCGGTGGAGGCGTCGTTCCTGGACGAGGCCGGCAAGGCCCGCCTGACCGAGGAGATCGACACGTACACGGAGCAGTGGCTGGCGCGCTGAGCCACCGGCGGCAACCGCCCGCCAGCAGAATGGGGTCATGGATCCCGTCACTGTCGTAGGCCACCGCGGCGACCCCTATCGCGTCCGCGAGAACACCGTCCCGTCGATCCTGTCGGCGTTCCGGCGGGGCGCGGACGCGGTGGAGGTCGACGTCCGGCTCACCAAGGACCGCGTGCCCGTGCTGCTGCACGACGACACCCTGAAGCGCCTGTGGGGACACGACCGCCCGCTCTCCTCCGTCACCGTGAACCAGCTGAAGGAGCTGACGGCGGACGGCCCCCACGGCTCGGTGCCGACGCTGCGCGAGGCGCTCGTCGCGGCCGGCGCGCACCGGCTGATGCTGGACCTGCCGGGCGGTGACGCGGCGTCGGTGCGCGAGATCGTCGGCACGGTCCGCGAGTGCGGCGCGGACGAGCGGGTCTACTACTGCGCGGGCGGCGCGGCCATGCTGGACGTACGGGCGGCCGACCCGGCCGCGGAGATCGCGCTCACCTGGAACACGCTGGCGCCGCCCCGGCCCGTACTGCTGGACGTGGTGCGCCCGAGGTGGCTCAACTACCGCTTCGGACTCGCGAGTCGGGAGCTGGTGGAGCGGGTGCACCGGGACGGTCTGCTGGTGTCGGTCTGGACGCCGGACACCCGCCGGTGGATGCGTAAGCTGATCCGCCACGGGGTCGACTCGATCACGACCAACCGCGTCGACGCGCTGGCCTCCGTGCGGGAACGGGAACGGGGACGGGAACACGGGGCTTGACGGGCATACAGGGGACACAGGGGACGCAGCGGATAGGGGGCAGGGGCAGCCGGGCGCTTCGGGAGCTGAGGGCCTGGTGGGCGGCCCATCCGTGGGCCGTGGACATCGGCATCGCGCTGCTCGTGCAGGCGGCGATGACGATGCCGTTCGTGGTGCCGCGCCCGCCCGAGCTGGAGCCGGCGACCTGGCCGGCGTACGGGCTGACGACGCTCACCGTCGTCCCGCTGGTGTGGCGCCGCCGGGCGCCGATGGCCGTGCTGCTCGGCGTCATGGCGACCAGTGCGCTCTACCGGCTCGCCCTTGAGGGGCCGGGACAGCCGCTGCCGTACACCGGGCTGCTCAGCCTCTACACGATCGCCGTGCTGTCCCCGCCCTGGAAGCGCCTCGCGGCGGGTCTGCTGGTCCTCCTCGCGGTGCCGGTGTCGGTGTGGCTCAACACCCAGTCGGTGCGCGAACTGACCTTCTCCCTCTTCGTGTTCGGGGCCGCCTACGCCCTCGGGCGGCTCGCGGACGCCAGGCAGCGGGCGCACCGGGTGGAGGCGGAGCAGGCCGCGGCCCGCGAACGGGCCCGGATCGCCCGGGAGATGCACGACATCCTGTCGCACGCGGTGAGCCTGATGATCGTGCAGGCGGAGGCCGGTCCGCTGGCGGTGCGGGCCGCACCCGAGCGGGCGGAGGCGGCCTTCGAGGCGATCTCCGAGACCGGCCGGGACGCGATGGTGCAACTGCGGCGCATGCTGGGCGTGTTGCGCGACGGGGACGCGCCCGACGCGCCCCGGGACCCGCAGCCGGGCATCGGGGAACTCCCCGGTCTCGTCGAACGGGTGCGGGGCGGCGGCCTCGACGTGCGGTACGCGACGGAGGGCGCCGTGCGTCCGCTGCCCGCCGCGACCGGGGCGACCGTCTTCCGGATCGTGCAGGAGGCGCTGACGAACGTGGTCAAGCACGCGCGGGCCGGCTCGGTGTCGGTGCGCCTCGGGTACGGGGAGGACGAGGTGGAGGTCCGGGTGACGGACGACGGGCGCGGCCCGCAGGGCGGCGGTTCCGGCGGCCACGGCCTGGTGGGCGTCCGCGAGCGGGCGGCCGCGCACGGCGGTACGGCGTCGGCCGGGCCGGGCCCGGACGGGCGGGGTTTCGAACTGCGGGCGGTGCTCCCGCTGGAGGCGGCGAAATGACGATCCGCGTCGTGGTGGCGGACGACCAGGAGCTGGTGCGCAGCGGTTTCGCGCTGATCCTGGACGTCCAGGAGGACATCGAGGTGGTCGCGGAGGCCGGCGACGGCGCCGCGGCCGTGGAGGCGGTGCGCCGGCACTCCCCCGACGTGGTCCTGATGGACATCCGGATGCCGGTGATGGACGGCATCGAGGCGTGCCGGGTGGTCTCCGCCGAGTCGGCCTGCCGGACGGTGATCCTGACGACCTTCGACACCGACGAGTACGTGTACGAGGCGCTGCACGCGGGCGCGAGCGGCTTCCTCCTGAAGGACGTACGCCGTGACGACCTGGTGCACGCGGTGCGGGTGGTCGCGGCGGGCGAGGCGCTGCTCGCGCCGACGGTGGCGCGGCGGCTGGTGGAGCAGTACACCTCGGCCCCGGCCCCGGGCGGCCCGCGGCGGGCCGATCCGCGCCTGGACGTACTGACCGCGCGGGAGCGGGAGACGCTGCTGCTGCTCGCGCGCGGCCTGTCGAACGCGGAGATCGCGGCGGAGCTGGTGGTGAGCGACCACACGGTGAAGACGCATGTGGGGAACGTGCTGGCGAAGCTGGGCCTGCGCGACCGGATCCAGGCGGTGATCTGCGCCTACGAGACGGGCCTGATCACGGCGGGCGCTCCCCCGGCCGGGGGAGCCGGGGGTGCGGAAGCCTCCCCCGCGTGGGCGAGGAACTAGGTGGGCGAAGACCGCCGGTGCGGGCGATCCGCGGATCACCGCTGGTCAGCAGGATGGAGCCATCGAGAACGACGGTTCACACCCACGGAGTCGACCATGAAGCACACCACCCGCACGCTGCTCGCCGCCGCCCTGGTCCTGGGCGTCGCGGCGGGCCCGCTGGCCCTCCCGGCCGCCGCCGCGCCCGCCCCGGCCGGCACCGCCCGGGCGGCGTCCGCCTCGTCGGACGCGGCCCTGGCGCAGGTGATCGCCGGCCTCCCCTCGAAGGACGCGACCGCGGCCCTGGTCCGGGTCGGCGGCACCGAGGGCGTCTGGCAGGGCAGCTCCGGGGTGCACGACCTGAGGACGAACCGCCCGGCCGATCCGGGTGCCCGTTTCCGGGCCGGTTCGGTGACCAAGGTGTTCACGGCGGCGGTCGTCCTCCAGCTCGCGGCGGAGGGCCGGATCGATCTGGACCGCCCGGCCCGCGCCTATCTCCCGGAGCTGATCCCGGCGGCGTACGGCGAGGTGACGGTCCGCCAGCTGCTGAACCACACACACGGCATCCCGGCGGCCGACCTGCCGGGCGAGACGGTCGAGGAGTGGTACGCGCGCCGCTTCGTCACGTACGACCCGCGCGACCTGGTCCGCATGGCGACCTCGCAGCCGCGCGAGTTCGCGCCCGGGACGAAGCAGCACTACCTGAACATCGGCTACACGATCGCCGGTCTGATCGTCGAGCGCGTCACGGGCGACTCGTACGAGCACCAGGTGTCCGAGCGCGTGCTGCGGCCGCTCGGTCTGCGCGACACCTGCTTCCCCGGCACCAGCCCCCGGATCGAGGGCCCGCACAACCACGGCTACCAGCTGATGAAGCTGGACGACGGGACGACCGGGCTGCGCGACGTCAGCGTCTGGAACGCCAGCGACGGCTGGGCGGCCGGGGACCTGATCTCGACCACCGCCGACCTGGAGCGGTTCACGCGGGCCCTGTTCGCGGGCCGGGTGGTGCGCGGGCCGATCCTGGAGGAGATGTTCACGCTGCCGAAGGTCGAGGACTTCAGGACCGGCGATCCCGCCGCGTACTCCGCGGGCCTGTCGATGAAGAAGCTGGGCGGGCGCGAGGTGTGGGGCAAGACCGGCGGCCGCTGGGGCTACAACGCGGCCATCGCCTCGACCCGGCACGGCGAGCGGACCCTGGTCTACAGCGTCAACTCCACCGACGCCAAGGGCCAGGACATGAACAAGGTGGCGCTCGGCCTCATGCTGACGACGTTCGGCCTGCCGTCGAAGTGAGCCCGGCGCTCCCCTGTGCCGCCTCCAGGCGCTTGATCAGCCGGCGCACGACGAGCAGCGGCAGGATGCCGAAGACCCCGAAGGACATGTCGATGACCGACCACCAGAAGGGGATGTCGCGGACCGGCCCGCAGATCAGGGCGAGCGGGATGATGCCGACGCAGGCAATCATGCCGAACTCGATGACCCAGATGTTGCGGACCGGGTCGCGGTAGGGCCCGTAGAAGGCGACGGCGATGACGAGATGGGCGAAGGCCAGCCAGTCGGTGCCGTAGAGGAGGTACGGGGCGTGGGCGTCGGCCGCCTCGACCCCGGTGCGCACCCGGGCGAGCCACTCGGCGAGCACGGGGAAGGCGTCGGCGACGGACGCGGCCCACGAGGACAACGCCTCGTCGGCCAGCCGGAGTTCGGTGACCAGCGGGAACGCGGTGGCGCCGCTGAGCACCAGACAGACGATGAAGACGACCAGCCAGACGCGGATGCGCTTGAGGAGGGCTCTGGGCCCGTTCGTGTCGCTCATGAGGGCAGCGTACGCCCCTCATGAACACGTTCAAAAACGAGGGGCGATCTTGCGCGCCACGGCGTGCGAGACGACGGTCGCCCCCGCCGCGATCGCGAGGCCGGCCACCACGTCCCGGCCCCGCGTGGGCCGCAGCACCCCGGCCTTCCGCAGCCGGCCGCGCGCCCACAGGGTGAAGGGGATGACCACCAGCGGCGAGGTCACCGAGCCGGGGGTCACTCCGCGCACGGCGGCCGCCTGCGCGAGATGCACCAGTCCGTGCAGCCCGAAGCCGTTCAACGCCCCCTGGTAGAAGGCGGACCGGCCGCCCGAGCGCCCGCCGGCGACGGCGGCCGAGCCGACGATGCCGGCCATCACGGCGACGGCGGCCCGGAATTCGCGGTCGTCGACGGAGCCGAGGGCCCGCCACACCGGCTCGGGCACCGCGGGGAACCGCTTGCGCAGCCGCGGCAGGTTCTCCCGCATCCAGCGCGGGCCGAAGGCCACCTCCTCGGCGTCGTGCAGCGCCCAGGCGGCGAACAGTCCATAGGTGACCAGTGAGTTGATGTTCCGATCCGTCATGACCGGAGAACTCACAGGCCGACGATCGAGTTCCACCGCTTGGCGAACTCGGCGCGCTCCTCGGGCCTGATGTCCCGGGCGATCGCGAGCCGCTTGCGCATCGCGCCGTCGGGGAAGACCAGCGGGTCCTCGGCGAGCGCGGCGAGCTCCTCGTCGGAGGAGTCGGCGAGGACGTCACGGGCGGCGGGGACCGGGCAGACGTAGTTGACCCAGGCGGCGAGCCTGGCTGCGACCTCGGGCTCGTAGTAGTAGTCGATCAGCTGCTCGGCGCCGGCCTTGTGCTCGGCCAGGTTGGGGATCAGCAGGGACTCGGCCCACAGTTCGGCGCCCTCCTCGGGCACGACGAAGGCGATGTCCGGGTTGTCGGCCTGGAGCTGGATGACGTCGCCGGAGTACGCCTGGCAGGCGAGCACGTCTCCGGTGGAGAGGTCCTTGATGTAGTCGTTGCCGGTGAAGCGGCGGATGTGCTTCTTGCGTACGAGCCCCTCGATCCGCTCGCAGACCCGGTGGAAGTCGTCGGCGGTCCAGCGGGTGACGTCGACGCCGTCGCCCTGCATGAGCAGCGCGAGGGACTCGTCGAGCCCGGACAGCAGGGTGACCCGGCCGCGCAGGTCGTCGGCCCACAGCTCCCCGGTGGAGCGGATCTCGCGGCCGAGCCGCTTGCGGTTGTACGCGATGCCGGTGATCCCGGACTGCCAGGGCACCGAGTGCAGCCGGCCCGGGTCGAAGGCGGGCGTGCGCAGCAGCGGGTCGAGGTGCCGGGCGACGTTGGGCTGCCGGTCCCGGTCCATCTCCTGGACCCAGCCGAGGCGGACGAAGCGGGCGGCCATCCAGTCGCTGATGACGACGAGGTCGCGGCCGGTCTGCTGGTGGTTCATCAGGGACGGGCTGATCTTGCCGAAGAACTCGTCGTTGTCGTTGATCTCCTCCGTGTAGCGCACGGAGATCCCGGTCCGCTTCGTGAAGCCGTCCAGGGTGGGCCGCTTCGACTTGTCCTTGTCGTCGGTGTCGATGTAGAGCGGCCAGTTGGCGAAGGTCAGGCGCCGGTCCCGCGCGGACAGGTCGCGTCCGGCGCGGTCGCCCGGCTCGACGTACGCGGGCGGCACCCCGCACCCGGCGAGGAGCGCCGCGGCGCCGGTGCCGCCGAGCCCGCGCAGCAGCGCGCGGCGGGACGTGGTCCTGCTGGTCGTCCTGGTCGTCTTGGTCACCCGTACAGCTTTCCGGCGGGTACGGACCGGGGGCAATGGACGCTCCGTCGACCCGACGGGCGCGGCCCCGACACCCTGTCGATCAAGGTGCCGGGGCCGCGGGGGGGCCGGGTCGGATCAGCCGAGGGAGGTCATCACGTGCTTGATGCGCGTGTAGTCCTCGAAGCCGTACGCCGACAGGTCCTTGCCGTAGCCGGACTTCTTGAAGCCGCCGTGCGGCATCTCGGCGACCAGCGGGATGTGGGTGTTGATCCACACGCAGCCGAAGTCGAGCACCTTGGACATGCGCATGGCGCGCGCGTGGTCCTTCGTCCAGACCGAGGAGGCCAGGGCGTACTCGACGCCGTTGGCGAACTCGACGGCCTGGGCCTCGTCGGTGAAGGACTGGACGGTGATGACGGGGCCGAAGACCTCGTTCTGGACGATCTCGTCGTCCTGCTTGAGGCCGGAGACGACGGTCGGGGCGTAGAAGTAGCCCTTGTCGCCGACCCGGTGGCCGCCCGCCTCGACCTTGGCGTGGGCCGGGAGGCGGTCGATGAAGCCGGTGACCTGCTTCAGCTGGTTGGCGTTGTTCAGCGGGCCGTAGAGCACGTCCTCGTCGTCCGGCTGGCCGGTCTTGGTCTCGGACGCGGCCTTGGCGAGCGCGGCGACGAACTCGTCGTGGATGGACTCGTGGACGAGCACGCGGGTGGCCGCGGTGCAGTCCTGGCCGGCGTTGAAGTAGCCGGCGACGGCGATGTCCTCGACGGCCTTGTCGATGTCGGTGTCCTCGAAGACCACGACCGGGGCCTTGCCGCCGAGCTCCAGGTGGACGCGCTTGACGTCCTTGGACGCCGACTCGGCGACCTGCATGCCGGCCCGGACCGAGCCGGTGATGGAGGCCATCGCCGGGGTGGGGTGCTCGACCATGGCCTTGCCGGTCTCGCGGTCGCCGCAGACGACGTTGAAGACGCCCTTGGGGACGATCGAGCCGATGATCTCGGCCATCAGGACCGTCGACGCCGGGGTGGTGTCGGACGGCTTGAGGACGACCGTGTTGCCCGCGGCGAGGGCCGGGGCGAACTTCCACACGGCCATCATCATCGGGTAGTTCCACGGCGCGACCTGGGCACACACACCCACCGGCTCGCGGCGGATGATCGAGGTCATGCCCTCCATGTACTCGCCGGCCGAGCGGCCCTCGAGCAGCCGGGCGGCACCCGCGAAGAAGCGGATCTGGTCCACCATCGGCGGGATCTCCTCGCTCGCGGTGAGCGCGACCGGCTTGCCGGTGTTCTCGACCTCGGCGGCGATGAGCTCCTCGGCCCGCTCCTCGAAGGCGTCGGCGATCTTGAGGAGCACCTTCTGGCGCTCGGAAGGCGTGGTGTCACGCCAGGCGGGGAAGGCGGCCGCGGCGGCCTCCATCGCGGCGTCGACGTCGGCCTGGCCGGAAAGGGGGGAGGTGGCGTACACCTCGCCGGTGGCCGGGTTGATCACGTCGATCGTGCGGCCGTCGGCCGCGTCCCGGAACTCCCCGTTGATGTAGTTGCGCAGCCGGCGCAGCTCGGTGGTCACTTGCCACCCCTCCTGTCACGTTCTGTCTCCGCACTCCGTCGTGCGGTGTCCCGATGGGCGAGACACCCCAGCCTAATCGGTTCACTGACGCTTTCAACAGCCCCGACCCCCCGCAACTTCGGATTCAGCATGATCCACAGCCGAGAACAACGAATTTCATCGATCTGGGGTTGCCAGACGGACGAGGTTCGGTGCACAGTGAAGTCGTGGCCAGTCAAAGCACCCACTCCAGAACCGGAACCGGTTCGTCCCCGACGATCGATGCCGTCTCCCTGGCGATCATCGAACAGCTCCAGGAGGACGGCCGCCGCCCCTACGCCGCCATCGGCAAGGCCGTCGGCCTCTCCGAGGCAGCAGTGCGGCAGCGCGTACAGAAGCTGCTCGACCAGGGCGTCATGCAGATCGTCGCCGTCACCGACCCGCTCACCGTGGGCTTCCGGCGGCAGGCGATGGTCGGCATCAACGTCGAGGGTGACCTGGATCCGGTCGCGGACGCTCTGACCGCCATGGCCGAGTGCGAGTACGTGGTGATGACCGCGGGCTCGTTCGACCTGATGGTGGAGGTCGTCTGCGAGGACGACGACCACCTCCTGGATGTGATCAACAAGCGCATCCGCACCCTCCCCGGGGTGCGCTCCACCGAGAGCTTCGTCTACCTGAAGCTCAAGAAGCAGACCTATATGTGGGGAACCCGATAGCCGTGAGCCAGGACCTCTCCAAGACCGCCTACGACCACCTGTGGATGCACTTCACCCGCATGTCGTCGTACGAGAACAACCCCGTCCCCACCATCGTCCGCGGTGAGGGCACCTACATCTTCGACGACAAGGGCAAGCGCTACCTCGACGGCCTCGCCGGCCTGTTCGTGGTCAACGCCGGTCACGGCCGCCAGGAGCTGGCCGAGGTCGCGTACAAGCAGGCCCAGGAGCTCGCGTTCTTCCCCGTGTGGTCGTACGCGCACCCCAAGGCCGTCGAGCTGGCCGAGCGTCTCGCGGGCTACGCCCCCGGCGACCTCAACAAGGTGTTCTTCACCACCGGTGGCGGCGAGGCCGTCGAGACCGCCTGGAAGCTGGCCAAGCAGTACTTCAAGCTCCAGGGCAAGCACACCAAGTACAAGGTCATCTCGCGTGCGGTCGCCTACCACGGCACCCCGCAGGGCGCCCTGTCGATCACCGGCCTGCCGGCCCTGAAGGCCCCCTTCGAGCCGCTGGTCCCCGGCGCGCACAAGGTGGCGAACACCAACATCTACCGCGCCCCGATCCACGGCGACGACCCCGAGGCCTTCGGCCGCTGGGCCGCCGACCAGATCGAGCAGCAGATCCTCTTCGAGGGCCCCGACACCGTCGCGGCCGTCTTCCTGGAGCCGGTGCAGAACGCCGGCGGCTGCTTCCCGCCGCCGCCCGGGTACTTCCAGCGCGTCCGCGAGATCTGCGACCAGTACGACGTGCTGCTCGTCTCGGACGAGACGATCTGCGCCTTCGGCCGCCTCGGCACGATGTTCGCCTGTGACAAGTTCGGCTACGTGCCGGACATGATCACCTGCGCCAAGGGCATGACCTCGGGCTACTCCCCGATCGGCGCCTGCATCGTCTCGGACCGCATCGCGGAGCCGTTCTACAAGGGCGACAACACCTTCCTGCACGGCTACACCTTCGGTGGCCACCCGGTCTCCTCGGCCGTGGCCCTGGCGAACCTCGACATCTTCGACAAGGAGGGCCTGAACCAGCACGTGCTGGACCAGGAGGGCAACTTCTTCTCGACGCTGCAGAAGCTGCACGACCTCCCGATCGTCGGCGACGTCCGCGGCAACGGCTTCTTCTACGGCATCGAGCTCGTCAAGGACAAGGCCACCAAGGAGTCGTTCAACGACGAGGAGGTGGAGCGCGTCCTCTACGGCTACCTCTCCAAGGCGCTGTACGAGAACGGCCTGTACTGCCGCGCCGACGACCGTGGGGACCCGGTCATCCAGCTGGCTCCGCCGCTGATCGCGGACCAGTCCACGTTCGACGAGATCGAGCAGATCCTCCGCACCACCCTCACCGAGGCGTGGACGAAGCTCTGAGCTGATCCCGTAGGACCTCACGCCGCCCTCACGGCGTGACCACGGCCCGGGTATGCCGCCATCCGAGTGGATGACGGGGTGCCCGGGCCGCGTGCTGTCCGTACGACCCGATGCGAATCCTTACGGTGCCCAGTGACCCACCGGCCCGTAGCGTCGTTCCCCCGTCCAGGGGAACGGACACTGTTTTCGGCTTCGACATCGAGGTGTACGCGATGGCCCCACCGGACAACGACGTGCTCTGGGCGCGTTCCCTGCGCTGCGCGCTGGGCGGGCGCGAGGGCGCCACCGACGTGCTCACCGGCGTCTCCGTCGGCGTGCGCGAGGGCGAGATCCTCGGCGTCACCGGCCCCCGCGGCAGCGGCAAGACCACCCTGCTGCGCTGCCTGTCGGGCCAGCTCGTCGCCCAGGAGGGCGAGGTCTGGTTCAACAGCGCGCCCGTCCACACCCTCACCCGCGCCCAGCGCGAACGGCTGCGCCGCGACCGCTTCGGCTGGATCGACCCGGAGCCCGGACTCGTCCCCGAGCTCACCGGCTGGGAGAACGCCGCCCTGCCGCTCCTGCTGCGCGGGATCTCCCACCGGGCGGCGAAGACCACCGCCACCGAATGGCTGGAGCGCCTCGACATCGGCGCGGCCGCCCGCAAACGCCCGGCCGCCCTCCCCCACTCCCAGCGCCAGCGCATCGCCATCGCCCGCGCCCTCGTCACCGCCCCCACCGTCCTCTTCGCCGACGAGCCGACCGCCGCCCTGCACCGCGCCGACGGCGCGCAGGTGCTGCGCACCCTCACCGCGGCCGCCCGCTCGCACGGCATCACCGTGCTCCTCGCGACCCACGACCCCGAGGTCGCCTCGCTCGCCGACCGCACGGTCGCACTCCTCGACGGACGCCTCACCGGCTCCGTACCGCCGGCCACCGGGGCGGAGGGCGTCACCGCGTGCTCGCTCTCCGTCTAGTCCGCGGGACCCACCCGGTCGTCCAGCTCCGCCGCCTCCTCGTCGCCGCGGCCGCCGCCGGGGTGGGCTTCCTCCTGCTGTGCGCCCTCGGTTACGCCGCCGGCCACCCCGCCGGCTCCGCCGAGGCCGTGCTCCGCCTGCTGTGGTGCGTGCCGCCGCTCGCCGCGACGGTGCAGTTCGCGGTGGCCGTGGCCCGTACCGACCCCAGCACCCGGCCGCGCCCCGGTCTCTCCGCGATCGGCCTCGGGCCGGCCCGCCTCACCGCGATCGCCGCCACCTCCACGGCCGTCGCCTGCACGCTCGGCTCCGCGCTCGCCCTGCTCTTCTACCTCCACCTGCGCGGCGACATCACGGGCCTCCCCTTCGACGGTGCCGCGGCCGGCCTGCTGGCCGCCGACCAGCCCCTCCCGCTGGCCGCCGCGCTCACCCTCCTCGCGATCGTCCCGGTCGCGGCGGCGACGGCGGCGGGCCTGTCCCTGCGCCCCCGGAAGGCCCGCACCGCAGAACCGTCCCCCACCTCCGCCCTCCCCTGGGGCATCACCCTCCTCGCGGTGGGCCTGGCCGTGGAGACGTACACGGCCCGCGGCACCGGCAGCGGGGTCCTCACCGGCTGGTTCATCACCACCGTGGGCCTCGCCCTGATGGGCCCCGGCCTCACCCACTGGTGCGGACGCCTCCTCCAGACGGTCCGCCCCGGCGCGGTCCGGCTCCTCGCCGGCCGGGTCCTCATGGACGAGTCCCGGCGCCTCGGCCGCCCCCTGGGCGTGGTCTGCGCGGTCGGCTCCGCGGCGATCGCCGCGGTCACGGTGTACGGCGGCGCGGCGCTCGGCCCGCTGACCTGGCTCGGCGTCACCGTCGTCGTCGGCTGCACGACGGCCACCCTCCTCACCGCCGCCCTGGAGTCGAAGCAGTCCCGCACCCACACCACCGAGGCCCTGCGCCGCCTCGGCGCCCCCCCGACCGTGCTGCGCACGACGGCGCTGCTGCGGGCCGGCGCGCTGCTCGCAGTCTTCGTCCCGCTGACCTGTGCGGTCGGCATCCTGGCGGCGGTCCCGCTGCGGGGCTGACCGCCCTATCGTGACCCCATGACCCACCCGCGCGGCCACGAACACGAGATCCACTCGCTGAAGGAGTTCGACGCGGCGCTCGGCGCGCCCGGCTCCCTCTCCGGGTACCGGGTCCAGTCCCTGGACCTCACCGACCGCACCTTCGCACTGCTCTCGGCGTCCACCGCCGACGCCGTGTTCCTGGGCTGCGCCATGCAGCCGGAGGCCGCCGCCAAGGTCCGCGCGGACGGCGCCCTCGTCTTCCCGCCGGTGCCGGACCTGCCGTTCGATCCGTATCGGGCGCGGCTCTACTCCCCCGACGAGTTGTACGAGGGAGTCGCCACGGTGCCGTACGAGCGGACCCCGGACGCCCGTACGTACGCCTGGTTCCGGCGCACCAGGTCGGACGGCGACATCTTCTCCTCGATACTCCGCTCCCTCCACGACGACGCGATCTCGGACGCCCTGGACGAGCACCTGGCGGGCGCGCGCGTCGTCGGCGTGATGGGCGGGCACGCGATGGTCCGGGGCGGCGCCGCCTACGCGGGCGCGGCTCGGCTCGGCCGCTCGCTGACGCGCGCGGGGCTCACGGTGGCGACGGGCGGCGGGCCTGGCGCGATGGAGGCGGCGAACCTGGGCGCGTACACGGCGCCGCTCCCCGACGACGTGCTCGACGAGGCGCTCGAACTGCTCGCGAAGGCGCCGTCGTTCACGCCGTCCGTCACCGACTGGGCGCGGGCCGCGTTCGAGGTACGGGCGCGCTGGCCGCGCGGCGGCGACTCGGTGGGCATCCCGACCTGGTTCTACGGGCACGAGCCGCCGAACCCGTTCGCGGCCCGGATCGGCAAGTACTTCGCGAACGCCACCCGCGAGGACGGTCTGCTCGCCCGCTCGAACGCGGGCGTGGTGTTCCTGCCGGGCGCGGCCGGCACCGTGCAGGAGATCTTCGACAACGCGACCCCGAACTACTACGCGTCGCAGGGCCAACCGACCCCGATGGTCCTGGTGGACCGCGCCCACTGGACGGACCGCCTGCCGGCCTGGCCCCTGCTGCGCACCCTGGCGGCGGACCGCCCGATGTCGGCGCGGATCACGCTGGTGGACTCGATCGACGAGGCCCCGGCGGCGCTGGCGGCACTGGCGGCCGCGCGACCCGGCGCGTAGCCGCGCTCCCCCGCGCGGCGGAGCGGATGCCACCCGCGGGCTGACGCGGTGCGGGGAGGCCGCGCGCGAGGCTCGGGGCATGACCGTCACGTTCACGAAGAACTGGCCGGCCTGGGCCGGCCGCGCCGCTCTCGCCTGGTCCCTGCTGTACGCGGCGGGCGCGGCCCTCGCCGCCGCCACCGGCCCCGCGTTCGGTTACGCGCTGCTCGGCAAGGGCACCGGCACGGGCGCCGAGACGGCGACGGCCGCACTGTACGGGGCGGCGGCCGTCCTCGCGTACGCGATGCTGCTGCGGCCGGACGGCCGCCGGCTCCCCGTCGCCGCCTGGGGTGTCGTGGGCCTGTGCCTGTCCTCGGGCTTCGGCTTCCTCCTCGCCCCGACGCACCTGCTGTTCTTCCTGGAGCGCAACCAGCCACCCGTGGACTGGGCCGCCCTGGCCAACCAGGCCGTCGCGGTCCTGGGCGCCGTCCTGTGGGGCTGCGCGGCCCTCGCCCACCGCCGCCACCGGCTCGGCACCTGCCCGTACTGCGGCGGCCGCGCCCCGGCCGTCCCGGCGGACGCCCGCCGCGCGGGCCTGGTCGCGGTCGGCGCGCTCGTCCCGTACGCCACGCTGAAGACGGTGTGGGCGCTGGGCTTCACCCCGGGGTTCACCGGCACCGGCCGACCGGGCGCCGACCCCCGGTACACGAGCGATCCGGGCCTGTGGCTGTACGACCACGGCGTGGACGTCACCGCCGTCCTGGCCCTGATCGGCATGGCGCTCGCCCTGGCCCTGACCCGCCCGTGGGGCCGCCGCCTGCCCCGGCCCGCGCTGCTCGCCCTGGGCTGGGCGGGCGCGGGAGCACTGGCCCCGTTCGGCCTCTTCCTGGCCGCCATCGGCCTCCTCGCCTGGACCGGCGTCTCCGACGTCGACCTCGCCGACCACGCGCCGTGGGTGTTCGCGGTCGCCTACGGCGGCTTCTGCCTCTTCGGCCTGGCCCTCGGCCGCGCGACCCGGCTCTACCAGCGCGCGACGCGGAAAATGTGCGCGCGCTGCCGAGCCCGTCCGGGTGAGAATCCGGGGCGATGACGAGAGTGACGAACGTGTTCGTGTGCGCGGGGTGCGAGACGGCGCTGACGGTGCCGGTGACGCAGGTCCCGCTTCCCCCTGAGACCCATCACTCCTACCAGCACGCATTCATGCCTCCCCTGATGGCGCCGGGGACGTACGCGGTCGATCCGCTGCCCTCGGGTCGTCCCTACCGCATGTGGGAGGAGGTCTCGGAGGCGGAGGCGGCGGCCCGGGGCGTGTTCGCGCCGGTCCACGGCCTGTCCTTCGGACCACGGGGCCGGGTCGTCGTCGCACCGGGCGACGTCCGCGGCACCATGCTGGTCCCCGAGTTCAGTGGCGACTCCTGCCTGGGCGTCGTGGCCGGGGACGAGCCCAACATGGTGTGCGAGGCGTGCGGGCTGCCGGTGGCGTCCCGGGTGGACGACTGCGGGCTGTGGTCGGCGGTGTGGTTCGAGCCGGACGCCGTGCGTCGCGTCCACATGGGCGTGCCCGCTCCCGCACGGGAGTGGGAACCCCTGCCCCCGATCGATCCCTCCGGCTACTGGAGTCCGCGCTGGTCTGCGGCGGCCGGCGCGGCCCTGGCCCATCTGCTGCTCGCCTCCGGGGGCGGGCCGGTGGTCCTGCCCGACGGGCTCGTCACCGAGATGTTCGGCCCGGCGGTGGAGCTGCTCCTGCCGGCCGCGGGCCCGGCGAAGACGGTCGGCCTCGCCGGGCCCGGGCTGCCGGGCGACGGCCTCGACATCGCGCTCGTCCCGTACGGCACGCCGCCGCCCGGTGACGCGGCCGCCGTGCCGCTGCCGGACGGCGTCTGGGCGGGCCTGGCGCTGCCCGGGGAGACCCGGCCGACACCGGTCTCCGGGACGCTGCCGGCCGGCGTGCTGCGGGACGACTACCCGCTGCCCGGCCACGCGTGGGATCTGTTCCGGCCCGACCGCCGTGCCGTGCTGCACACGCTGGCCCGGATGCCCGAGGTGCGCCTGCCGTGGCTGCGCGCGCTCTACGACCGGGTGGGGACCTCCCCGTACGGCGCCCTGTTCTAGGGGCTGCCTCAGCCCGCGTCCAGCACCACCACGTCCTCCGCGTCGAACACCACGTCCACCGCCGTGCCCTCCACCGGCGCGTCCCGCAGCGCGAACTCCGCCTCCAGGGGCGGGCCTTCGGACGGGCGGAGCGTGGCGGAGACGTGGTTGCCGCGGAAGGTGCGGGTCTCGACGCGGCAGGACAGGCCCTCGCCCGGGGCGGCGAGGCGGACGCCCGCCGGGCGCACGAGGAGACGGCGGTCGCCCTGGGGAGAGCCGTCGGGGACCGGGACCTTTCCCCAGACGGTGGTGGCGGCGGCGCCGCTCACGGTCGCCGCGACCACGTTGTCGAAGCCGAGGAAGCGGGCGACGAACTCGGAGGCCGGGCGCTGCCAGACGTCGAGGGGGGTGCCGGACTGGGCGATGCGGCCGTCGCGCATGACGACGACCCGGTCGGCGAGGGCGAACGCCTCGCCCTGGTCGTGGGTGACGGCGAGCACGGTGGTGCCCAGCGTGCCGAAGAGCCGGCGGAGTTCGACGACGAGGCGTTCGCGCAGGCCCCGGTCGAGCTGGCCGAGCGGCTCGTCGAGCATGAGCAGCCGGGGGCGGGGCGCGAGCGCGCGGGCGAGGGCGACGCGCTGCTGTTCGCCGCCGGAGAGGGCGGAGACGGCGCGGCGCCCGGCGCCGGGAAGGCCGACGAGGTCGAGCAACTCGGCGACGCGGGCGGCCTGTTCGGCCTTGGAGGCGCCGTGCATGCGCAGCCCGAAGGCGACGTTGCCGGCGACGTCGCGCTGCGGGAAGAGCTGGTGGTCCTGGAACATGAGGCCGACGCCGCGCCGGTGCACGGGCACCCCGGCCTGGTCGGTGCCGCCGAGCGACACCCGCCCGCCGTCGAGCGGCTGGAGTCCGGCGACGGCGCGGAGCAGCGTGGACTTGCCGCTGCCGCTCGGCCCGAGCACGCACACGATCTCGTGCTCGGCGACCTCCAGGTCCACCGCGTCGAGGACGGCGCGGTCCCCGAAGCGTACGGTCGCCGCGGTCAGCGTCAGCATCAGAACTCCCCCGAGGTCCGGTCGGAGCGCAGCCGTTCCAGGAGCAGCAGGGACACCGCGCACACCACCATGAGAATCGTCGAAAGGGCCATGGCCTGGCCGTAGTTGAGCTCGCCCGGCCGGCTCAGGAGCCGGGCGACGGCGACCGGCAGGGTCGGGTTGTCGGGGCGGGCGATGAAGACCGTCGCGCCGAACTCGCCGAGCGACACGGCGAAGGCGAAGCCGGCGGCGATGAGCAGTGCCCGCCGCACGAGCGGCAGGTCGACCTCCCGCCACGCCCGCCACGGCGAGGCCCCGAGCACGGCCGCGGCCTCCCGCAGCCGGTCGTCCACGGCGCGCAGCACGGGCAGCATGATCCGTACGACGAAGGGCACGCCGACCAGGGCCTGCGCGAGCGGTACGAGGATCCAGCTGGCCCGCAGGTCGAGCGGCGGCTCGTCGAGGGTGATGAGGAAGCCGAAGCCGACGGTGACGGCGGACACCCCGAGCGGCAGCATGAGCAGCGCGTCGAAGCCGCGCACGAGCCGGCCGGCGCGCCGGGTGAGCGCGGCGGCGGCGAGGCCGCCGATGACGACGGCGATGGCGGTGGCGGCGAGCGCGTACTGGAGCGAGTTGACGATGGTGTCGGTCATCGGCACGAGGAAGGTGCCGCTGTCGTCGACGGACTGCAGTGCCCGGTAGTAGTCGAGGCCGTAGCCGCCGGGTGTGGCGAGGGAGCGTTCGACGAGGACGCCGAGCGGCGCGAGGATCAGCAGCGCGACGGAGAGCAGCACCGCGCCGAGCAGCGCCCACTGCCCGGCGCCGCGCGGCCGGCGGGCGGTCCGCTCGGCCGGCACCAGCTTCAGCGCCGTCTCCCGGCGCCGTACCGTCCGCGCGTGCACGGCGAGGATCGCGCCGACCATGACGAACTGCACCATGGTGAGCACGGCGGCGGTGGACAGCTGGAGCCGGTCCGCGGTCTGCCGGTAGATCTCGGTCTCCAGCGTGGAGTACGCGGGGCCGCCGAGGATCTGCACGATGCCGAAGGAGCTCGCGGTGAACAGGAACACCATGAGCCCGGCGGCGGCGACCGACGGCGCGAGCGCGGGCAGCGTCACCGTCCGCCAGGCCCGCCAGCGGGAGGCGCCGAGGACCCGGGCGGCCTCCTCCTGGCGCGGGTCGAGCTGGGACCAGAGGCCGCCGACGGTGCGGACGACGACGGCGTAGTTGAAGAAGACGTGGGCGAGCAGGATCGCCCACACACTGGTGTCGAGCCGGACGCCCCACCACTCGTCGAGCAGGCCGCGGCGGCCCACCAGGGCGAGGAACGCGGTGCCGACCATGACGGTGGGCAGCACGAACGGCACGGTGACGACCGCGCGCAGCAGCTTCTTGCCGGGGAAGTCGAAGCGGGCGAAGACGTACGCGCCGGGCAGCGCGACGAGCAGGGTGAGCGCGGTGGAAGCGAGTGCCTGCCACAGCGTGAACCACAGCACGTCGAGGATGTCCGGCCGGCTCAGCGTCTCGCCGAACCGGCCGAGCTCCCAGTGGCCGTCGGGCCGGAGCCCGCGCTCGACGATCGAGACGACGGGCCAGGCGAAGAACACCGCGAAGAACGCGACGGGCAGGACCATCAGCCCGAGCCGCGTCGCGCTCTCCCTGCGGCTGGTGACTACTTCAGGACGAGCGAGGTCCACTGCTGGATCCACTGGTCACGGTTGTCGGCGATCTTCTTCGGCGCCATGGTCTCCGGCTTGTCGATCACCACACCGTGCTTGGTGAACAGCTCCGGCAGCGACGCGTCGTTCGCGACGGGGTTGACGAACATCTGCAGCGGCATGTCCTCCTGGAACTTCTTGGAGATCATGAAGTCGATGAGCGCCTTGCCGCCCTCGGGGTTCTTCGCCCCGTTCAGCAGGCCGGCGAACTCGGTCTGCCGGAAGCAGGTGCCGGTGGACACGCCGGTCGGCGCGACCTTCGGCTGCGGCTCGGAGTAGAGCACCTCGGCTGGCGGGGAGGAGGCGTACGACACGACCAGCGGCCGGTCGCCCTTGGCCTTCTTGCCGCCGGAGGAGCCGGAGAACTCCTGGTTGTAGGCGAGCTCCCAGCTGTCGACCGTCTTCACGCCGTTGGCCTTGAGCTTCTTCCAGTAGTCCTGCCACCCGGCGTCGCCGTACCTGGCGGCCGTGCCGAGGAGGAAGCCGAGACCCGGGGAGGAGCGCTCGGGGTTCTCGACGACGAGCAGGTCCTTGTACGCCGGCTTCGCCAGGTCGTCGAAGGTCTGCGGCGGCGTGAGCTTCTTGTCCGCGAAGTACTTCTTGTCGTAGTTGACGCAGATGTCACCGGAATCGACCGGAGTGACCCGGTGCTCCGCCTTGTCCAGCTGGAACGCGTCCGGGACGCGGTCCAGGCCCTTCGCCTCGTACGAGGTGAAGATGCCGTTGTCGAGGGCGCGGGACAGCAGCGTGTTGTCGACGCCGAAGAAGACGTCGCCCTGCGGGGCGCCCTTGGTCAGGATCTCCTTGTTGACGGCCTCGCCGGCGTCACCGCTCTTGAGCACCTTGACCGTGAAACCGGTCTGCTTGGTGAACTCCGCGAGCACCTCCTTGGAGGCGGCGAAGGAGTCGTGGCTGACGAGCGTGACGGTCTTCGGCGCGGGGCCCTCGGAGGCCGCCCTGTCCTTGCCGCCGTTGCCCCCGCCGCACGCGGCGAGGGTGGTGACGCCGAGCGCGCTGACGAGCGCGACGGCGGCCATCTTCTTGATGCTCACTGGTTTTCCTCCTGGGTGTGACCAGGAAGAGACGCGGCCCTGCCCGCGACCGGGGAGACCGGGCGCGGGCAGGGCGCAACAGCTCGAGTTACGACCGAACTTCCTACCCAGAATGACCTGGGCGAGGTTCAGAGGGTCTGCGGTCGCCGTGCTCGTCTCACAAGCGGCACGTCACCGCACTCTCAGCGCTGTGGCGCTCCCCTGTCGGAATATGCATTTGTGTTCGAGCTCAGACTACAAGGTCAGCGTTCCGCCGCGGCGAGCTGTCCACAGGCACCGTCGATCTCCTGGCCGCGGGTGTCGCGGACGGTGACCGGCACGCCGTGGGCGGCGATGGCCTCGATGAACGCCTTCTCGTCCTCCGGCCGGGACGCGGTCCACTTGGAGCCCGGGGTCGGGTTCAGCGGGATCAGGTTGACGTGCACCCGCTTGCCCTTGAGCAGCCGGCCCAGCAGGTCGCCGCGCCACGCCTGGTCGTTGATGTCCCGGATCAGGGCGTACTCGATGGAGATCCGTCGGCCGGACTTCTCCGCGTACTCCCAGGCCGCGTCGAGGACCTCGCGGACCTTCCAGCGGGTGTTCACCGGTACGAGGGTGTCACGCAGCTCGTCGTCCGGGGCGTGCAGCGACACCGCGAGGCGGCACTTGAAGCCCTCGTCGGCGAACCGCAGCATCGCCGGGACCAGACCGACCGTGGAGACGGTGATGCCGCGCTGCGACAGGCCGAGGCCGTCGGGCTCGGGGTCGGTGAGCCGGCGGACGGCGCCGACGACCCGCTTGTAGTTCGCGAGCGGCTCGCCCATCCCCATGAAAACGATGTTCGACAGCCGGGCCGGACCTCCGGGCACCTCGCCGTCGCGCAGCGCGCGCATGCCGTCGACGATCTGGTGGACGATCTCCGCCGTGGACAGGTTGCGGTCGAGCCCCGCCTGGCCGGTGGCGCAGAACGGGCAGTTCATGCCGCAGCCGGCCTGCGAGGAGATGCACATGGTCACCCGGTCCGGGTAGCGCATGAGCACCGACTCCACGAGGGTGCCGTCGTGCAGCCGCCACAGCGTCTTGCGGGTCGTGTCGTCGTCGCACGACACGTGCCGCACCACCGACATCAGATCGGGCAGCAGCTCCCCCGCGAGCTTCTCGCGCGAGGCGGCCGGGATGTCGGTCCACTCGGCCGGGTCGTGCGCGTACCGCGCGAAGTAGTGCGTGGACAGCTGCTTGGCGCGAAACGGCTTCTCGCCGATCGCGGCGACGGCCTCCTTGCGCTCGGCGGGCGTGAGGTCGGCGAGGTGCCGCGGGGGCTGCTTGGCTCCGCGCGGGGCGACGAAAGTGAGTTCTCCGGGCTTGGGCATGGTCTTACCAGTGTCGCAGACGGAATCCGGGACGGGCGCACCCCGCGAATTGGCTGATCGCCTCCCCATGAGGTTGGGTGTCCATGCCAATGTTTCGATCTTGGTCGCGGCCGGGTCCGGTCGCGGCCGGGTCCGGTCGCGACCGGCACCGCGAGGAGTCTCAGGTGAAGGCTGTTGTACGGGGGGCCGCCGTCGCGGCGGTACTGGCGCTTGCGCTGACGGCGTGCAAGGACGGGAGCACCTCGGCGAACCCGCAGACGGGCGGCCCGGGCGCGGGAGGCGCGACCTCGGGCGCGCCCGCCCAGCAGGGCGGATCGGCGGCTCCCACCGACCATCAGAGCATCACGCCGAACTTCCCTCCGGTATCGATCAACGCGACCGACATATATGCCGCGCTCCCGGCCGACGGCAGTCTGGAATCCATGTCCAGCGGCGAAACCATCGTGGTCCAGGACGCCGACGCCCTCAAGGGCTGCGCCGAGCTGACGAAGTCGCCGTGTGCCGCCGGGATCAAGGTGGCCGGGCACAAGGACATGGAGTCGCGCAACCCGGACGGCGCGCGGATCGAATTCAGCCTCCTCTCCTTCGCCGGCGCGACCGAGGCCGCCGCGGAGACGAAGGCTCTCGCGGAGCAGAAGCGGAAGCCCGGCGAGGCGGACGAGCACCCGGTGAAGTCGCTGCCGATGGACACCGGCGCCGAAGAGACCGAGGCGTTCCAGCACGACAACAGCATCCACGTCGTCATGCGCGTCGGCTCCGTTGTGGCCTACGTCATGGCGAGCGACACCTCGCCCGAGAACGTGAAGTACGCGGCGAAGCTCCAGATCGCCCGCGTACAGGCGGTCGGGGCGGGGATCAACCCGGACCGCGGCTGACCGGCAGGTCGTACGGGCCGGACGGCGATGCGAACCCCCGGCCCGCACCCGAAGGTGCGGGCCGGGGGCCCTGCCACGAACCGATACCGCGCCGATATGCGGCTCCGCCGGCTGGCGCCGGTCAGCCGCTGCCCACGAACAGCACCATCAGCAGCCACACCACCGGCGCCGTCGGCAGCAGCGAGTCCAGCCGGTCCATGATGCCGCCGTGCCCGGGAAGGAGCGTGCCCATGTCCTTGATGCCGAGGTCGCGCTTGATCATGGACTCGCCCAGGTCGCCCAGGGTCGCGCTCGCCGCGACCGCGAGGCCGAGCAGCAGGCCCTGCCACCAGGCGCCGTCGTCGATCAGGAACTCCATGCACAGCGCGCCCGCCGCCATCGCGAAGGCGACCGCGCCGACCAGGCCCTCACGGGTCTTGCCGGGGCTGATGCGCGGGGCCAGCTTGTGCTTGCCGAACCGCCAGCCCACCGCGTACGCGCCGGTGTCGCTGACCACCGTCAGGAGCAGGAAGGTCAGCACCCGCTGCGGCCCGTCGTCGGCGGTGAGCAGCATCGCCACGAAGGTCGCCAGGAACGGCACGTAGAACGCGGCGAAGACGCCCGCCGTGACGTCCTTCAGATAGCCCTCGGGCGGCTCCGTCATCCGCCATACGAGGACGGCGAGCGCCGTGAGCGCCATCGCCACCCACGCGCCCTCCGCGCCCCGCACGTACCCGGCGACGACCATCGCCGCGCCGCCGACCGCGAGCGGGACCAGCGGGGCCTTGATGGCCTTGCGCTCCTGGAGGCGGGAGGTCAGCTCCCACAGGCCGACCACGACGGCGACCGCGATCACACCGACGAACGCCGGCTTCCAGATGAACAGCGACGCGATGATGACCGCGCCGAGGCCCAGGCCGACCCCTATGGCCGCGCCCAGGTCACGGCCTGCGCTCTTCTTCTGCCGCGGCTGCTGCCGGGGCGAGGGCGCGGGCTGGGAGGGGCTGGACATGGGCTCCTGCGGGTGCTCGTGCGGTGTGTGGTCGTGGAACGCGGGTCCGGAGGACGCGGGGTCCCCGTACCCGTGGTCGCGGAACGGGGGACCGCTCGGCTGAGCGGCCCCCCGACCGTGATCGTCCTGGTTGTCGCCGGCGGGAACGTCGTCGGACACGATGGGCATGGGCCGAGTCTGCGCCGCCGGGAGCCCTTCGTAGGCGGGACCCGCCGGGGCAGGCCCCTGGTCGGGCCCGCCGAAGCCGGTTCCGGCCGGGGCCCTCCAGGATGAGTCGTTCATCAGACCTCGAGGAGCTCGGCTTCCTTGTGCTTCAGCAGCTCGTCGACCTGCGCGACGAACTTCGCGGTGAGGTCGTCGAGCTCCTTCTCCGCGCGACGGCCCTCGTCCTCGCCGACCTCGCCGTCCTTGACGGCCTTGTCGATGGACTCCTTGGCCTTGCGGCGCACGGAGCGGATCGAGATCTTGGAGTCCTCGGCCTTGGTCTTGGCGACCTTGATGTAGTCGCGGCGGCGCTCCTCGGTCAGCTCGGGGAACACCACCCGGATGATGTTGCCGTCGTTGCTCGGGTTGACGCCGAGGTCCGAGTCGCGGATGGCCTGCTCGATGTTGCGCAGCGCGCTCTTGTCGAACGGGGTCACCACGGCCATGCGCGGCTCCGGCACCGAGAACGACGCCAGCTGGTTGATGGGGGTGATGGCGCCGTAGTAGTCGGCCACGATCTTGTTGAACATCGCCGGGTGCGCACGGCCGGTGCGGATCGCGGCGAAGTCCTCCTTGGCGACCACGACGGCCTTCTCCATCTTCTCCTCGGCCTCGAGGAGGGTCTCTTCGATCACCACTTGCTCCTGCGTGTCGTCGCGTTGTGTCCTGCACGGTGTACGGGCAGGGCTCTGTCCATCCCCCGCGCGGTGTCCCTCACCCGCGTGGGTCGGTTCCCGGTTCGGGTCAGGCCCGGGTGCCCTGGTCGCTCACGAGCGTGCCGATCTTCTCACCCTTCACCGCGCGCGCGATATTGCCCTCGGTGAGCAGTTCGAAGACGCGGATCGGCAGCTTGTTGTCACGGCAGAGGGTGATGGCGGTGGCGTCGGCGACCTTGAGGTCGCGGGAGAGCACCTCGCCGTACTCCAGCGCGTCGAACTTCACCGCGTCCGGGTTGGTCTTCGGGTCCGAGTCGTAGACCCCGTCGACACCGTTCTTGCCCATGAGCAGGGCCTCGGCGTCGATCTCCAGGGCACGCTGCGCGGCGGTCGTGTCGGTGGAGAAGTACGGCATGCCCATGCCCGCGCCGAAGATCACGACGCGTCCCTTCTCCAGGTGCCGCACGGCACGCAGCGGGATGTACGGCTCGGCGACCTGGCCCATCGTGATGGCGGTCTGGACGCGGGAGACGATGCCCTCCTTCTCCAGGAAGTCCTGGAGGGCGAGGCAGTTCATCACCGTGCCGAGCATGCCCATGTAGTCGGACCGGGCCCGGTCCATGCCGCGCTGCTGGAGCTCGGCACCGCGGAAGAAGTTGCCGCCGCCGATCACGACCGCGATCTCCGCGCCGTCGCGGACGACGGCAGCGATCTCGCGCGCGATGGCGTGCACGACGTCCGGGTCGACCCCGAGGCCGGTGCCCCCGGAGAATGCCTCTCCGGACAGCTTCAGCATGAAGCGGCCGGCCTTTTTGCCGTTGTTGTCGTCGCCCTGTGCGGCGCGCTGATTCATGGAGATCTCCTCGTGCACATACCAAGAAGGCCATTGCCTGGGTTCCTTGCGGTTTCCCCTACGGCAATGGCCTCCTCGTCAGATCTGCGGCCGTCCGGCGCGAACGCGTGCGGCTGCTTCAGACCCTACCCGGGTCCGGTGTCCGTTGCGTACGGACTCAGATGCCGACCTTGATGCGGGTGAAGCGCTTCAGGGTGACACCGGCCTCGTCCAGGACCTTCTGAACGGACTTCTTGTTGTCAAGGGCGTACGGCTGGCCGAGCAGCGTGGCGTCCTTGAAGAAGCCGTTGACGCGACCCTCGACGATCTTGGCGATCGCGGCCTCGGGCTTGCCCTCGGCGCGGGTGGTCTCCTCGGCGATGCGACGCTCGGACTCGACGACCTCGGCCGGAACGTCTTCCTTGGTGAGGTACTTCGGGGCGAACGCGGCGATGTGCTGCGCGATACCCTTCGCGACCTCGGCGTTCTCCTTGTCGAGCTCGACCAGGACACCGATCTGCGGCGGCAGGTCGGGCATCGTGCGGTGCATGTACGCGGAGACGTAGCCGTCGGCGTACTGCGCGAAGCGGTCGAGGACGATCTTCTCGCCGAGGTTGGCGTTGGCCTCGTCGACGTACGCCTGGACGGTCTTGCCGGCCTCGATCTCGGAGGCGAGCAGGGCGTCGATGTCGGCCGGAGAGGTGGCGGCGACGTGCGCGGCCAGCGCGTTGGCGACGGCGAGGAACTTCTCACCCTTGGCGACGAAGTCCGTCTCGCACTTCAGCTCGACCAGGACACCGGAGGTGTTGTCGTCGGCGATGATGGAGACCACGGCGCCGTTCTCGGCGGAGCGGCCCTCGCGCTTGGCGACGCCCTTCTGGCCCTTGATGCGCAGGGCCTCTACGGCCTTGTCGACATCGCCTTCGGCCTCGTCCAGGGCCTTCTTGCAGTCCATCATGCCGGCGCCGGTGAGCTCGCGGAGCTTCTTGACGTCAGCGGCGGTGTAGTTCGCCATGAGTCTGTTTCTCTCTCGAAGTCTGAAAGATCGGGCGGGTCCACGGGTGGACGGCGGGGGCTTTTTGGGCCCCCGCCGTCGTCACCCGAAGGTCCTCAGGGACCGGAAGGGTCAGGCCTGCTCGGCGTCGGCGGCCGGCGCCTCGGTGGCCTCGGCGGCCGGAGCCTCGGTGGCCTCGGCGGCGGCCGGAGCCTCGTCAGCCTTCTTCTCGCCCTCGAGCAGGTCGCGCTCCCACTCGGCGAGCGGCTCGCCGGCGGCCTTCTCGCCCGGCTTCGAGTCGCCGGTCGCGGCGCCGGAGCGGGCGATGAGGCCCTCGGCGACGGCGTCGGCGATCACGCGGGTGAGCAGGGTGACGGAGCGGATCGCGTCGTCGTTGCCCGGGATCTTGTAGTCGACCTCGTCGGGGTCACAGTTGGTGTCGAGGATCGCGACGACCGGGATGTTGAGCTTGCGAGCCTCGCCGACGGCGATGTGCTCCTTCTTGGTGTCGACGATCCAGACGGCGCTCGGCACCTTCTGCATCTCGCGGATACCACCAAGGGTCTTCTCCAGCTTGGCCTTCTCGCGGGAGAGGACCAGGAGCTCCTTCTTGGTGAGGCCCGACGCGGCCACGTCCTCGAAGTCGATCTGCTCGAGCTCCTTGAGGCGCTGCAGACGCTTGTAGACGGTGGAGAAGTTGGTGAGCATGCCGCCCAGCCAGCGCTGGTTGACGTACGGCATGCCGACGCGGGTCGCCTGCTCGGCGATGGCCTCCTGCGCCTGCTTCTTCGTGCCGACGAACATGATGGAGCCGCCGTGCGCGACGGTCTCCTTGACGAACTCGTAGGCGCGGTCGATGTACGACAGCGACTGGAGCAGGTCGATGATGTAGATGCCGTTGCGCTCGGTGAAGATGAAGCGCTTCATCTTCGGGTTCCAGCGACGGGTCTGGTGACCGAAGTGGACGCCGCTCTCCAGCAGCTCCCGCATCGTGACGACGGCCATGGCCGTATCTCCTTGGGTTTCTCGGTTGTTTTCCTGACGCCCCGACGCGCCGTGCCACAAGGGACCGAAAGGCGCTGCCACCCGTCACGAGGACCAGTGGCGGGGCGTGCGAAGTCGACCCGGTGACCCGGGTCGCCATGGAAAGTGTACGGGACCCCGGGAGCGGCGGGTGACGGCGTTGTCCACAACCGGCAGGTTGTCCACAGATTCCGCTGATGCCGGTCATGCGCGATCCGACCGGAGCAACCTGACGTCATGAACCTCTACGCGACCGGACTCCTACTCGCCGTGGCCACCACGGTCTGGCCCGTCGGCCCGCCCCGCCCCGAGATCCTCCGCGACTGGGAACCCCCACCGGGCCCCTACGCCGCCGGCCACCGCGGCCTCGACCTCGCCGCCCCACCGGGCACCCCGGTCCGCGCCCCGGCCCCGGCCACCGTCACCTTCGCGGGCCCGGTCGCCGGCCACGGCGTCCTCACCCTCACCCTGTCGGACACCGGCCTCCCACCCCTGCGCACGACATACGGCCCGGTGGACCCGCTCGTACGCACGGGCACGGTGGTGCGGACCGGCGACATCGTCGCCCGCGTCGCCGCCCCCGCCGACCACTGCCCCGTGAGCTGCCTCCACTGGGGCCTGCTGCGCGGCGAGACGTATCTGAACCCCCTGGGACTGATGGGCACGGGACCGTCACGACTGCTGCCGGTATGGGGGCGGCCGGTGTAGGGGCGCGCGCCTGCCTGGCGGGCCTCGCCTCTCTCGGACGGGCATGGTCTCC
>NZ_JBSGIW010000070.1:0-45185 GCF_053605265.1 Streptomyces sp. NPDC003943
GGTGGCGCGCGGGGCCTCGTGCCTGGGCCGGCCTCAGGCCGGGTAGGGCAGGTCCGCCTCGCGCGGCCGGCCTGACGTGTACGGCGCCGTTCGGCCCGCCGGTCCGCAGCCGCCAGGAGTGCGGGCTGTCGGAGCTGACCCCGCCGGTCTCTCCGCGCGGCAGTACCGGCCCCGCGCCGTCCGCGCAGCACGGTGGCGGCTGCCGACCCCGGTCATCGGCGTGGGCACCATGTCGCTGACGGCACACGTCGGGCTCTTCGTGGCCTCCACGACGCCGAGCACGCCGCTCGGCGACAGCGGTCCGGCACCAGGCGCCCTGGAACCGGACGCGCACAGGGAAGGGACCCCGGCCACCGCACGGCCGGGGTCCCCCAAGGCGTTGAGTGCCGGCTCTCAGGTGAACCGGGCGGGTCAGCGCTGCAGGGTGAGCACGCCCGGCCGGTACGGCAGTTGCAGGTAGGGAGTGCCGTCCGAGGAGGGGCTCCTGCCCTGGTAGAGGAGCTGCAGGTTGCAGGGGTCGATGGTCATGGTCTGGTCGGGGTTGTTGCGGACCAGGTCACCGTGGCTGATGTCGTTGGTCCAGGTGGCACCGCTGTTGGCCTGGCTTGCGAAGGAGTTGCTCGGGGTGGCGGCCTGCGGGGTCCAGGAGCCGTTCAGGCTGGTGGCGGTGAACGAGCGGAAGTAGCGATGCTCGTTCGCGTCCCGAGCCTCGACGATCATGAGGTACTGGTTCTGGCCCTGGACCTTGTAGACCTGGGGCGCCTCGAACAGGTTCTGCACCGTGTCGCTCATGACCGTGGTGTACGAGGAGCCGAAGCTGCCGGGGAAGTTCCCGATCGGCATGCTCGCCCGGTAGACGCTGCCGTTGTCACCGGCGAAGAACAGGTACATGTTCTGGTCGTCGGCGATCAGGGTCGGGTCGATCGGGCCGCCGGTGGGGAGGCTGCCGGTGAACAGCGGCTGCGGCGCGGACCAGCCGGTGGGGTTGGTGGGGTCGCTGGACGTGCGGTAGGTGAAGGGCCAGGCGGTCCCCCACCCCAGTGAGGCCAGCACCCAGATGTTCTTGGGCGCGAAGTAGAACAGGGTGGGCGCCACCGCGGACGAGGGCATGGAGGTCTGGGTGGCCGAGGCCATGTCCGACCAGTTCGCGAAGGGAGCGAATCCCATCGACTTCCACGACGATCCGTCGGAGTAGGTCGCGTAGACCAGGTGCTTGCCGTTGTGGACCACGTCGGTGAAGTCCTTCAGCGACGCCCAGCCGTTCGCCGGCTCCGCCAGCGGACCGGTCGAGGTCCACCGGTACGTCGACGGAAGAGCACACGTGGTGCCCGTCCCTGACAGGCCGGTCCACTTCTGATTGTCGGCGCCACTGCAGTTCCAGAGCTGCACCGCCGTCCCGTTGGCCGTACCGCCGCCGCTGACGTCCAGGCACAGCCCGGACTCCACCCCGACGACCGAGCCGTCGGAGTTCACCCGCCACTGCTGGTTCGCGCCGCCGTGGCAGGCCCAGATCTCCACCCGGGTGCCGGCCGTGGTGGCGTGGCCCGGAACGTCCAGGCACTTGTTGCCGTACACCGTCAGCTGGTTGCCGGAGGTCAACGTCCACTGCTGGTTGGTCCCGCCCGAGCAGTCCCAGATCTGCAGCAACGCTCCGTCGCTCTGGCTGGCGTTCGGCACATCGAGACACCGGCCGGAACCCACACCACGCAAGGCGCCACTGGTGGCCGCCTGAGCCGGGGCTGCGACGAGCATCGACGCACACGCCACCACGGCCGCAACCACGGCGGTGAGCACTACGGACAGAGGCCTGCGGTGGGAACTTCGTCCACGCATCGAGATGTCCTATCTGTAGGGATGGAGCTGCCACACGGTCTGGTTGCCGTCGACACGCGCGCTACCTGACGGTGCGCCAGGAGGTGGGATCGGCCGGCAGGAAACCTCGCCCTTGCCCCTCGGGCTTCAGAAGTCCCGTACGGGCGCTTCTCCCGGCAGGGGCGAGGGAGCCGGCGGAGGGGTACACCCCGACCGGCCGTGCGCGAAGGCGTCGCCGTCAACCGGGTCGGCGAGGGGCGAAGTACAGCTCCGCACGGATGTTAGCGCTAACAATTCAGAGTTCGAAGTGAGCCTTCCTGTTGGGAGGCAGACGAGATCTTGAATGCGAGCGGAGTCAATACCCGCCCACCAGGGCCCGTCAAGACCGCTGCAACAACTTTCGATGACGGAGGCTGCGCAGGGTGTCTACCGGACGGAACGGGCGGCACGGATGCCGCGCGGGGAAGCCCCCAGTTCACGACGGCAGATCTTGTTGAACGCCTGCAGGTCGGGAATGCCGACCGAGGCGGCGACGGCGGGGATGGAGAGCGTGGTGGCGCGCAGGAAGTGCCTCGCCCGGTCCATCCGCCGGGCCCGGATGTAGCCGACCACCGTCTGCCCCGTGGCGGCCCGGAACAGCCGGGTCAGGTGGTTGTGGGAGACGCCGACCGTCCGCGCGATCTCCGCCACCGTCAGGGGCTCCGCCAGCCGCGCCTCGACCAGGGCCACTGCGGCCGCCACCGCGGGGTGGACGGCCTGCGCGCTCCGCCCCTGGGGTGGGGTGAGCCGGGCGACCCGCCACAGGGCACCCCACACCTCGGCGACCGCCCGTGACGGCGTGTGCGGCCAGGCGGCCAGCGCCTGCCGCAGCTGCACGGAGAGGAAACCCAGTTCCGGACCGGCCTGCTGGATCACCGGGATGCTCGTGGCCGCTCCCCCGGCACCCAGACGGAGGTGGACGTAGAGGTGCTCGGAGCGGCCCCGGTAGCGGTAGCGGACTTCGGCCCCGGGCGGTACGAGGCTGACCCGGCCGGGGCGGATCGCGTGCTCGGTGCCGTCGACCGTCAAGTCGGCGTCGTAGCCGTACAGATGGAGCTGCCACAGGTCCGGCAGCGAGAACACGTCCACGTGGCCGGCCGGCCCGTGCACGCCGATGCCGACGGCGGCGAGTTCCGGAGGCTCGTCGAGATGGGCGATGGCCGTGTGCATGGTCACGTGTTCTACCACGGCGTCCGCAGCACGATCCAGGGTCGTGAACCTCGGTTCACGGCAGGGGGGCAGGGTGAGAATCGACCACTACTGGGTGAACTCGGCCCACCCGGCAGGGCGGCGGGCGGGCCTAGCGTGGCCGTCATGGAGAACAGGCAGGAACTGCTCAGCTCAGTGCAGATGGCGCGCTTCGTCGCGCGCGGATCGCTGCGGCTGGACGCGGTGGTCCCGGCGGAGATGAACGCCGAGGGCCTGAAGGTGCTGGCTGACGACGTGCCGCCGGTGCCGTACGGGACGCCGTTGTCCGCGGCCTACCCCGAAGGCTCGTTCGTCCGCAGGCTGCTCGAACTGCCGCGGATCGCAGGGGCGCTGCGCAGCCTGGTGGGCGTCGAGCCGTGGGTGGACCACCACTTCGTGCACACCCGCGAACCCCACGGCGGCGAAGCCCAGCCGCTGCACGGGGACGCCATCATCGATGTCCGGCAGGACGCCTTCGACGTGCAGATGATGTACTACCCGCAGGCGGTGACGCTGGAGATGGGCGGCACCCTCAGCGTGCCGGGCAGCCATCTGCGCCGGACCAACGAGTCGGACACCGGCCGCTACCAGAACCTGCGCGGCCAGGACCGGCTGGTCTGCCCGGCCGGGACGGTGGTGTTTCTGCACCACGGCCTCTGGCACGGGGGACGGCGCAACGACAGCGACACGCTGCGCTACATGTTCAAGATCCGCTTCAATCCGACGGAGCGGCAACAACGGCTGTGGGACACCTCGGATCTCCACGATCCGCAGGTGAACGCGGAGTTGGACGCGATGTTCCCGTGGTACGAGTGGGCGACCGGTCGCCTGGAGCGGTACAACCGCATCCTGCTGTGGCGGGCGCTGACCGGCGACGACAGCTACGACCTCGACCACTGGGTGACCAGGGTCTCCAACCGCCCCGCGGGGAGGACGGCATGACGACCGACGCCGCCCGGCAGCAGATACTGGTGCTGTACCTCTCCAACTCCGCGCTGGACTCCCACGTCGTCGGCTGGGCGAGGTACGACGGCACCGGCCGCACCTCGCCCACCACCGGCGACAGCGACGAGCCGCCGTACGAGACGGGAGTCGCGGCGCTCCGGGACGGCTGGCGACTGTTCCAGGCCGCTCAGCTGATCCCGCCGTACCCGGGCCACGAGTACGACGTCTCCTTCCTCAAACACGAGTTCTTCTTCGAACGGATCGTCGACGCATCGGCGGCGTGACCCGCCCAGGGCATTTGTGAGCGCTGACCGAACTGACGGAACCGAAAAACCACCCCCTGAACGAGGACGAAATGACCGAGGCGAATCTCGTCGTGCTGTCGGCCGGTGACGCGGCCCTCGCGCTCGACGCCACCGGACCCGAGATGCCCCGGGTGCTGCACTGGGGCGTCGATCCCGGCTTCCGCGCCGGCGACGCCGCGCAGGTGCTCGACGCCATGGGCCGGACCTCGCGCCACCAGGCCGGGAGCCTGATGCCCTCCCAGGGGCGGGGCTGGGGTTGGTTCGGACGTCCGGCCCTCGCCGGGCACCGCGACGGCCGGGTCCGCCCGACGCGCTTCGAACTCTCCGAACCGGTCGCCGTACGCGCCCAGGACGGCCGGGGCGGCAGCCTCCACGTGCGGGCCCTGGACCCCGGCGCGGGGCTCGCGCTGGACACCGAGCTGCAGATGACGGAGCAGGGCGTGGTGCGGCTGCGCCACACCCTGACCAACACGGCGACGGACACCTACACCCTGGACGTGCTGGCGTGCGTGCTGCCGGTCCCCGCCCACGCCGCGGAACTGCTGGACTTCGCCGGCCGCTGGGCCCGTGAGCGCTCCCCGCAGCGCGCCCCGCTGCGGCAGGGCGTCTGGTCGAGGGAGAACCGGCGCGGCCGCACCGGCTTCGACGCCGGGCTGCTGCTCGCCGGAACCGGAGGCTTCGGCTTCCGGCACGGCGAGGTCTGGGGCGTGCACCCCGCCTGGAGCGGCAACCACGTCCAGTACGCGGAGCGGCTGGCCGACGGGACGACGGTCCTGGGCGGCGGCGAACTGCTGGACGCGGGTGAGATCCGGCTGGCGGAGGGCGAGTCCTACCGAACCCCGTGGGTGTACTTCGCGACCTCCGGCACGGGTCTGGACGGAATCAGCCGAGGCTTCCACGACATGCTGCGGGCCCGGCCACAGCACCCGGCCACCGCCCGGCCGGTCACCATGAACATCTGGGAGGCGGTCTACTTCGACCACGACCCCGAACGGGTACGCGCCCTAGCGAGCACCGCGGCGGCGGTCGGCGTGGAACGGTTCGTCGTGGACGACGGCTGGTTCCGGCACCGCCGCCACGACCGGGCCGGCCTCGGCGACTGGTACGTCGACGAGAAGGTGTGGCCCGACGGACTCCGTCCGCTCGCCGACCACGTCCACGGGCTCGGCATGCAGTTCGGCCTCTGGTTCGAGCCCGAGATGGTCAACCCCGACTCCGACCTGGCCCGCGCCCACCCCGACTGGTTCCTCGCCGACCCCGACCGCCTCCCGTTCGAGCAGCGCAGCCAGCACGTCCTGGACGTCGCGCACCCCGACGCCCACGCCTACCTGCTGGAGCGGATCAGCACCCTCGTCGGGGACGTGGGCATCGACTACATCAAGTGGGACCACAACCGCGACCTCGCCGACGCCGTCCACGACGGCCGACCCGGCGTGCACGCGCAGACCACGGCCGTCTACCGGCTCCTGGACGAACTGCGCGGCCGCCACCCCGGGCTGGAGATCGAGTCCTGCTCCTCCGGCGGGGCCCGCGCCGACCTCGGCATCCTCGAACGCACCGACCGGATCTGGGGATCGGACAACATCGACCCGATCGAACGCCAGGCCATCCAGCGGTGGACCGGCCTGCTCCTGCCCCACGAGCTGATCGGCTCCCACATCGGCTCCGCTCCCGCCCACATCAGCCACCGCGACACCACGCTCGCCTTCCGCTGCGCCACCGCCCTGTTCGGACACGCCGGCATCGAATCCGACATCTCGAACTGGTCGCAGGACGAGCTGAACACGCTCACCACGTGGGTCAGTGCCTACAAGCAGCTGCGCCCGCTGCTCCACGGCGGCGACGTCGTCCGCACCGACCACCCCGACCCGGCCGCCTGGGTCCACGGCGTCGTCTCGCGGGACCGGACCCACGCCGTCTTCGCCTACGTCCAACTGGACACCTCCGTCGCCGAGAACGGCGCGCCCGTACGCCTCCCGGGGCTCGAGCCCGCGACCCGCTACGCCGTGCGGGTGCGCCCCGAACTCTCCTCCCCCGAGGACACCTGGCCCGCCTGGGCACGGCGTACGACCGCACTCACCCTGACCGGCCGGTACCTGGCCAAGGTCGGTCTGGCCTCCCCGGGCCTGGCCAACCGCCCCGGCCACGCGTTGGTGGTCGAGGCGCAGGCGCAGGCGTCGGCCGCGCAGAAGTAGTCGTCCGCCCACCGCAGGGCTCCCCGCCCCGACCGCAGGAGCAGGACCCTGCGGTCGGGGCGGGCCGGTGTGCCGCGGACCGGCGGGCTCCGGCTCGGCACGTCGGCAACCGGATCTTCTCGGGCCGGTGCTCAAGGGCCCCTACGACGACGACCACCTCAAGGACACCGCCCACGTGGGGGCGGGCTACCAGCCGAGACTGGCCGCGACGTCGGCGCCTTCCCGTACGAAGACCGGGATGCGCTCCAGCGGGGCCCCGGCGTCGAGCGTCGTTCCGCCCTCCAGCACACCGCCGGTGGCCGGGTCCCGCCAGCGGGTGCCGGACGGCAGGTACACCCGGCGGGCCCGGACGCCCGCCTCGTACACGGGGGCCACCAGCAGGTCGGGGCCGAGCAGGAACTGGTCGTCCACCTCCCAGGCGTGTTCGTCCTCGGGGAAATCGAAGAACAGCGGACGCATGGGCGGGGCGCCGGTGCGGTGGGCGTCCTCGGACAGCCGGTGCAGGTACGGGCGCAGGCGCTCGCGCAGCGACAGGTGGTCGCGGAGGATGCCGTACGCCTCCTCCCCGTACGACCAGACCTCGTTCGGCCCGCCGGTCATGTCCGTGGCGAAGGCGGGGTGGTTGGGCTCGCGGTCCCCGTGCAGCCGCATGACCGGGCTGAAGGTGCCGTACTGGAACCACCGGATCAGCAGTTCACGGTACTCCGGGTCGTCCGGGTCGCCGCCGAAGAAGCCGCCGATGTCGGTGTTCCACCAGGGGATGCCGCTCATCGCGACGTTCAGCCCCGCCCTGATCTGCCGCCCGAGGGAGTCGAAGGTCGTGGGGATGTCGCCGGACCACAGCAGGGCGCCGTACTTCTGGCTGCCCGCCCACGCCGAGCGGACCAGCGACAGCGGCCGGTCCTCGCCCGCCGCGCGCAGGCCCTCGGCCACCGTGCGGGCATGCTCCAGCGGGTAGAGGTTCGCGGCCTCGGCGGCCGGCCCTGCCGCGTAGACGGCGCGCTCGGCGAGGCCCGGGGGCACGTCGGGTTCGCAGGCGTCCAGCCAGAGGCACGCCACGCCCAGCGAACGGTAGTTGTCGTTCAGCCGCTGCCACAGCGCGGCGCGCGCTCCGGGGTGGGTGGCGTCGTAGTACGCCATCGGGCGGATCAGGGCATCCCCGCCGAACCGGGAGGGCCACGGGAAGGTGAGCAGGCCGCCGTCCGCGTGCCGCACGAGGTGTCCGGCCGCGCGCAGTTCCTCGTACGCGTCGCTTCCGGGCTCGACGGTGGGCCACACCGAGACGGCGAGCTTCACACCAAGGTCCGACAGTTCCTTGACCATGGCGGCGGGATCGGGCCACTCGCTCTCCTCGAAGCGCCAGTCGCCCATCCTCGGCCAGTGGAAGAAGTCGCAGACGATGACGGACAGCGGCAGTCCCCGCTCCTTGTACTGCCGTGCCACGGCCAGGAGTTCGTCCTGGGTGCGGTAGCGGAGTTTCGACTGCCAGAAGCCGGACGCCCACTCGGGGAGGAGGGGCGGACGGCCGGTGGCCCGGGTGTAGGAGTCCAGGATCCGGGCCGGGGTGTCGCCGGCGGTGATCCAGTAGTCGATGCGCCCGCCGCCGTCGGCGGTCCACCGGGTGGTGTCGGCGCCCAGTTCGACGCGGCCGGTGGCGGGGTTGTTCCACAGCAGTCCGTAGCCGCGCGAGGAGTGCAGGAAGGGGACGGCCGCCACGGTGTTGTGCTGAACGAGGTCGATCACACAGCCCTTCTGGTCCAGGCGCCCGTGCAGGTGCTGCCCCAGGCCGTGCAGCCGTTCGCCGTCGTAGGCCTCGAAGGACTGCTCCGTCCGGCCGCCCGTCGCGTGGACGCGGGAGCCGGCATGGTGCGCGTGCGGGCTGCGCTCGGCGAGGAGTTCGCGGCCCGACGCGGCATCGACGAACCGCAGCCGGCCGTCCGCCGCGGCCTCGACGGCGATGCAGCCGTTGACCAGACGGGCGGAGCCGTCGTCCGAAACGGACACCTCGGCGTGCGGGGCGGGCCGCGGGTTCTCCAGCGCACCGGGGGCGGTGGGGTCGATGGTCCCGGACGAGGCCCGCACCCGGACGGCGTCCGGGCCCCAGGGCTCGATACGGAGGATCTCTGCGGCGGTGTGCCGTTCCAGGGCGCCCGCTCGGATGCTGTAGGACAAGGGTCGGTTCCTCTGCTCCTGGAGTCGGTCGGGTGGTGTCACGCGGTTCGTCGTGGACCGGCCCGCCACCGCCGGCGAAGCGGGGGCGGGCCGGTGCGCGCGGTGGTGCTGCCCCGGTGGCTCAGCCCCAGGGCTGGGCGATGAGCCAGCTGGTGTCGGCGGCCCAGCTGGTGCCGCTGTCCCAGCTGTTGGAGCCGCCGTTGCTCGCTATGTAGGCCGTGTAGTTGTAGTGCCGGATGTACTTCGCCGGGAAGTTGACGGACTGGAAGGAGGTGCCGACCCCGCTGTTGCCCCTGGTGGGGCAGAAGGTGGCGTCCTGGGCGAAGGCGCCGGCGCCGTTGTCGAAGTCCAGGTAGAGCTCGTAGTCGTAGTGGTGCAGGAACTGCCCGGGGTTGTTGGCGGACTCGAAGGAGAGGCAGGAGCTGTTGGCCAGGCCGGCGCGGACGATCCAGGTGGCGTCGGCCTTGTCGGTGGCCGAGCTGGAGGACCCGGTGCTGGAGATGACGACCTTGTTGTCGGCGTCGTTGTGGCGGAGGAAGTGCGAGGTGCAGCAGGGCGCGGTGGTGGCCTGCAGGGAGATCCGGGAGCCGGGAGTCAGCGTGCCGGTGCCGGTCGAGCCGCTGTTGTAGCCGGCGGCGGTGATGTTGGCCTGGACCGCGTTCTCGGTGGCGTCCGACGGGTAGCCCTGGGTCATGACCCCTTCGTAGAAGGTGCCTTGGGCCCACTTGCTGTTGTCGCCGCCGATGCCGAGGATGATCGCGCCCTCCTTGTGCATCGGGTTGTAGCCGGTGGCGTTGGGGCGTGCGCCGTTGTAGAAGGTGGACAGGCCGCCCGACTGGGCGTCGCCACCGCGGAGGGCCCACTGGTTCGGACCGCCCTTGAGCATGGCGGTCAGGAATCGGTGGTTGACGCTGGGGTCGTTGGCGTTGAACCCGCGGTTGACCCCGGAGAACAGGCCGTTCTCCAGGTCGGCCATGACCCAGGGGCCGTTGCCGCTGCCCCAGCCCCAGCTCTTGTTGTTGCCGAAGTAGAGGGCTTCCATGTGGCCGTTGCCGGTGTCCAGGTTGTTGGTCTCGGCGTTGCCGTAGTCGAAGCAGCAGCCGCCGTTGAAGTGCGTGCCGTCGAAGATGGCGTACATGCCCTCGGGCTGGTCGCCGGTGGCGATGCCGTTGGTGTTGTTGTTGCGGTAGCCGGTCCCGGGGGCCACGTAGACGCCGTACGCCTTGTGCCCGCCGACGGTGACCGGCGCCTCGAAGGCGTTGGCGAGGTTGTCCGGCCCGCCGGCCGCCCCGCCGGCAGGCGCCTGGGTGAGGTGGTTGCCCTTGCCGGACTGGTCGTAGAGCACGGTGATGACGCAGCTGGTGCCGGCGCAGAAGGAGTCCTGCGCGGCGGCGTCGGCGTATCCGCCGGCGCTCAGCGGGGCGATGTCCCTGGTCGCGTTGTCGGAGGCGCGCCTGAGCTGGTACAGCGGGCCGTCGTACGCCCCGTACAGGGCCCGGGTGGTGCTGTGCGCCGCCACGCACGGCGTGCCACCGGCGCGGTAGATGTCGCACGGACCCTGGGTGGCCGCCTGCGAGGTCCCGGCCGTGGCGGTGAGCAGGCCGACGGAGAGCGCGGCGGTCGCACCGACCGCGAGGAGGGCCCGCCCGGCCCTGCGGATCGACGATTTGATCATGAAGCACTCCATTCACAGGTGGGGGGTGAGGTGAGCGGTCCGGTTCGGGCTCCGTCCCTCGTCGTCGTCGCCGGACCCGGCTCGGGCTCCCGCTCGTCAGCTCCAGGGGGCGGCCGCGAGCACTCCTTCGCGGGTGGAAGGAGGAAGGCTACTGATTTTGTTAGCGCTAACAATTTTCACCGGAGGGGGCGCGCGTGATGACGGAACGGACACCTCCCGTGCCGCAACGGGCATCACTATGGCCAGCCGCCAGGACGCCGTCAAGACATCGCGCATCGACGGACGGTCCAGCCTCAACTGCCGGTTGGTACGTCGCATCGGTCCGGCAGCGTGCGGGGCCGGGGTCGGCCGTCACCCCAGGGCCCGGAGGCGGGTGACGGCGTCGGCGAGCATCCCACAGGACGATGAACTCCTCGTCCGCGTCGAGCAGTTCGGGTGCCGGGACGCTGCCCTCCGGCAGGTCCGCGAGCCGCCGGTAGACCATCGTCTCCGTCCCGAGGATGCCCCGCTCGTAGTGGAGCACCGGTGCGTCGGGCGGTGGGGCGGGCTTGACGACGGCGGGTCGGCCGTCGTCCAGCAGGACGCGGTAGGCACTGTTGGACCAGCCGTCGGTCAGCTCGTGTTCCAGGCGGCACCCCACGCCGGCGGAGCCGCGCGGCAGGGCGTCGAGCGCGGCGGGCGTCAGGTGGCGCTTCGTGCGGCTCTGCATACGGCACTTCCGGGCGTGGGTCGGGCGGAAGGGGTCGAGGTCACGCGCCACGGTGCGGTGGCGCGTGACCTCGCGTCGGGGCCGGCCTCAGGCCGGGTAGGGCAGGTCCGCCTCACGGGTACCCGCCGGGCTGACGTGCACGGCGCCGCTCGGGCCGCCGATCCGCAGCCGCCAGGAGTGCGGGCTGTCGGTGGTCACCCGGATCCGGTCGCCGGTGCGGCGCAGGTGGAAGCGGGCGCTCTCGCCCGGGCCCGCGCTGCGCGGGATCACCACGGTGCACTCGGCGCCGTCGCCGAAGGCGTGGACCCGCAGCTCGACGCCCTCGGCCCAGGCGGAGACCGGACGCTGGTCGTCCGCCCCGAGCGGGATGACCGAGTCGGGGCGGGCGAGCAGCGGCAGGGTGTGGAAGTCGTGCTGCTCGCGCACCCACCGCGGGCCGGTGACCTGGTCGCCGGTCAGGATGTTGGTCCACGTCCCCTCGGGCACGTAGTACTCGACGGTGCCGTCCTCGGTGAAGACGGGGGCGACGAGCAGGTCGTCGCCGAGCAGGTACTGCCGGTCGAGCGTGGCGGCGGCCGGGTCGTCCGGGAACTCCAGCACCATCGCGCGCATCACCGGCAGGCCGGTGGCGTGCGCCTGCTGCGCGGCGCGCTGGAGGTAGGGCGCCAGGCGGTGCTTGAGCAGGGTGAACTCGCGGGTGACCGCGACGGCCTCCGCGCCGAAGTCCCACGGCACCCGATAGGACTTGCTGCCGTGCAGCCGGCTGTGCGAGGAGAGCAGGCCGAACTGCGTCCAGCGCTTGAACACGGCCGGGGTCGGGGTGCCCTCGAAGCCGCCGATGTCGTGGCTCCAGAACCCGAAGCCGGACAGACCGAGGGACAGGCCCCCGCGCAGCGACTCGGCCATGGCGTTGAAGTGCGACTCGCAGTCGCCGCCCCAGTGCACCGGGTACTGCTGGCCGCCCGCGGTGGCGGAGCGGGCGAACAGCATCGCCTCCCCCTCCCCGCGCTCCTCGCGGAGCAGCTCGAACACCGCCTGGTTGTACAGCTGGGTGTAGTAGTTGTGCATCCGCTCCGGGTCGGAACCGTCGTGCCAGACCACGTCGGTGGGGACGCGCTCGCCGAAGTCCGTCTTGAAGCAGTCCACCCCGACGTCCAGCAGCGCGCGCAGCTTGCCGGCGTACCAGTCGCGGGCGGCGGGGTTGGTGAAGTCCACCAGGGCCATGCCCGGCTGCCACAGGTCCCACTGCCACACCGTGCCGTCCGCGCGCCGCACGAGGTAGCCCTCGCGCATGCCCTCGGCGAACAGCTCCGACTTCTGCGCGATGTACGGGTTGATCCACAGGCAGATGCGCAGCCCCTGCTCCTTGAGCCTGGCGAGCATGCCGGCCGGGTCCGGGAAGGTGTCCGGGTCCCAGTGGAAGTCGCTCCACTGGTACCCGCGCATCCAGAAACAGTCGAAGTGGAAGACGCTCAGCGGGATGCCGCGCTCGGCCATGCCGCCGACGAAGCCGTTGACGGTGGCCTCGTCGTAGTCGGTGGTGAAGGAGGTGGTCAGCCACAGGCCCAGCGCCCAGGCCGGGGGCAGGGCCGGGCGGCCGGTGAGCGCGGTGTAGCGCTCCAGGATCGCCTTGGGGGTCGGGCCGTGGACGACGAAGTACTCCAGCGACTGGTCCTCGACGCTGAACTGGACCTGGCCGACGGACTCGGAGCCGACCTCGTAGCTGACCTTGCCGGGGTGGTTGACGAAGACGCCGTAGCCCCGGTTGGTCAGGTGGAACGGGACGTTCTTGTAGGCCTGTTCGCTGCTGGTGCCGCCGTCGGCCTGCCAGATGTCCACCACCTGGCCGTTGCGGACGAACGGGGTGAACCGCTCGCCCAGGCCGTAGACCAGCTCGCCGACGCCCAACGAGAGCTGTCCGAGCATGTGGTGGCGGCCGTCGGCGTCGGTGACGAAACCCGTGCCGCGCTCCCCCACCGAGGTCAGCACCCGGCCGTCGGCGGTGAACTCCAGCTGCCACGGCTTGGAGGTGTCCACCCGCAGCGTCAGCTCGCCCGAGCAGAGTTCCACGACGTCGCCGTCCCGGCGCACCTTCCCGGCGCCCTGCTCGGCGCCGGGCAGCGCGAACTCCGGCCCGCGCCGCACCGAGCCGGCGTGGTGGGTGGCGCGCACCCCGATCACGCCCTCGGCCGGGGACCAGCACTCGACGGTGAGCAGCGGGCTGTTGAGCGTGTCACCGCGGCCGCGCACGTGTCTGACGGGCGCGTAGAGGGTCATCCGGTCCTCGCCGGTGCGGAGGTCGGCGACCTCGGTGGCGTAGCGCGCCGTGACACCCGGGCGCATCAGCCAGTAGCCGTCGGTGAACTTCATCGGGCAGGTTCCTCCGTCCGCGCACGGTGCGCGGTGATCAGGCCCCGGTACCAGTGGTAGCTGTCCTTGGGCGTTCGGGTCAGGGTTTCGTAGTCGACGTGGACCAGGCCGAAGCGCTGCTCGTAGCCGCGGGCCCACTCGAAGTTGTCCAGCAGGGACCAGACGTAGTAACCGCGCACGTCGACCCCGGCGGCGATGGCGGCGGCGACGGCGGCGAGGTGGCCGGCCAGGTAGTCGATCCGTTCCTGGTCGTGCACCCGGCCGTCGGGGGTGAGGCTGTCGGCCTCGGCGGAGCCGTTCTCGGTGATCCAGAGCGGCGGGAGCCGCGGGTAGCGGGCGTGGAGCCCGGTGAGCAGCTCGGTGAACGCGGACGGGACGACGGGCCAGCCCATGGTGGTGAGGCGGCTGCCGTACGGGTTCGGTTCGCTGACGCCGATGTCCGTGGCGGTGCGCAGTTCGGGGTCGGCCTCGCGGTGCGGGGCGGCGGCGACGGTGACCGGCCGGTAGAAGTTGATGCCGACGAAGTCCAGCGGCGCGCCGATCAGTTCGAGGTCTCCCGGCAGGCGCCAGGGACCGTCGGCCAGCCCCGGCCAGGTCTCGGCCTCGTGCGCGGGGTAGCGCCCGGCGAACAGCGGCTCGGTCCAGACCTCGTTGTGCAGGACCTCGGCGCGGCGCAGTGCGGCGAGGTCCTCGGACCGGCCGGAGGCGGGGTGGAGGCGGTCGAGGTTGAGCGTGATGCCGACCTGTCCCACGCCCGCCGCGTGGAGCGCCTGGACGGCGAGCCCGTGGCCGACGAGGAGGTGGTGGGCCGCCGCCAGTGCCCCGCGGCCCTCCTGCGCGCCGGGGGCGTGCCGGCCTTCGGCGTAGCCGACGAAGGCGGAGCAGAACGGCTCGTTGAGGGTGATCCAGCGCTCGACCCGGTCGCCGTAGCGGTCGGCGGCGAGGGCCGCGTACTCGGCGAACGCCTCGGCGGTCTCCCGCACCCGCCAGCCGCCGCCCACGGTGGAGCCGCTGTTCTGCGGCGTCTCCAGGGCCTGTGGCAGGTCCCAGTGGTACAGGCTTGCGGCGGGCGCGATCCCGGCGGCCAGCAGTGCGTCGATCAGCCGGTCGTAGAAGTCCAGGCCCTTGGGGTTGACCGGGCCGGTGCCCTGCGGCAGCAGGCGCGGCCAGGAGATCGAGAAGCGGTAGCCGTCGACCCCGAGCCCGCGGAGCAGCGCGATGTCCTCCGGGTAGCGGTGGTAGTGGTCGCAGGCGGTGTCGCCGGTGGCACCGCCGAGGGTGCGGCCCGGGGTGTGGCTGAAGGTGTCCCAGACGGACGGGCCGCGGCCGTCCTCGTCGTGGGCGCCCTCGATCTGGTAGGCGGCGGTGGCGGCGCCGAAGCGGAAGCCGGCGGGCAGCTCCGGGAAGGCCGGGGACGTCACGGGTGTCCCGGCGCCGGAGGGCACGGCGCTCACAGCTCCGGTGCCAGCCCGCGCTCGCGCAGCCAGGCCAGCTGGGCGGGCGGGGTCGAGCCGCAGCCGCCGGCGTGGTCGGCGAACGGCCACACCGTCATGGTGCGGTCCTCGCCCGCGTAGTGGTTGAAGGCGGCGTAGACCGTCCGGGGCGGGCAGATCGGGTCCATCAGGCCGACGCTGAACAGGGCCGGAGCGGTGGCCCGCTGGGCGAAGTGGACACCGTCGAAGTAGTCGAGGGTCGCGAAGGTCGGCTGCAGACGGTGCCGGCTGTGCCAGCGCAGGTACTTGACGAGTTCCTGGTACGGACCGTCCAGGGAGGTCTGCGCGCCCTCGCGGTAGTGGCACAGGAACGGGACGTCGGGCATCACGGCGGCCACCCGGTCCCCGATGAGTCCGGCGACGGCGAGGGACAGGCCGCCGCCCTGGCTGCCGCCGGCCACGACGATCCGGTCGGCGTCGAGACCGGGCAGCTGCGCGACGGCGTCGACGGCGCGCACGCAGTCGGTCATCAGCCGCCGGTAGTAGTGGTTCTCGGGGGAGTCGATGCCCTTGGTCATGAAGCCCCCGACCCACTGGGTGGCGTCGCCCATGGCCCCGTCCGGGGTGTCGTGGCCCTGGCCCCGGCTGTCGACGACGAGCTGGGCGTAGCCGGCGGCGGACCAGAACAGGTGCTCGGTCGGCAGCCCGCGACCGCAGCCGTACCCCTGGTAACCGACGACGACGGGCAGCGGCCCGTCCACGCCGCGCGGGCGCAGCAGCCAGGCGGCCACCGGCTCGCCGTTCCAGCCGGGGAAGCGCACGTCGTCGACCTCGACGGTGCGCAGTCCGTACTGCGCGGTGACGCGTTCGGCCTTGACCGCCCCGCCGTGCGAGCGGGCCTCGGCGAGGGTGCGCTGCCAGAACTCGTCGAAGTCCTGTGGGGCGGTCGACTCGGGCCGGTAGCCGACGAGTTCGTCGACGCCGAAGTCGGTGACGGGCATGAGGGATTCCTCCGGGTGCTGCGAGTTCGAGGTCAGGTGGTGGGGTGTGAGCATTGACGTGCGGGCCGCCTCCGGGCGGCTGGTGACTGCGGGTCGACGCCCATGTGGCGGGCGGGATCGCCCGGGCGGTGAGCCAGGCTGGAACGGGTGGCGGCCCGTCTTCCCCCCGGGACGGGCCGCCGGTCTGTGGGGCGGGAGGCGTCAGCCGGCCGCGAAGCGGAAGACGGAGAGCCGGTAGTCGCCGTGCAGGGTCAGGCTCAGGTCGTGCACGCCGTCGAGCGGGGCGGCGAGTTCGGCCGTGACCGTCGTCCAGGCGTAGCGGTCGCCGGTCACCGGCACGTCGATGTCGGCCAGCACCCGGCCGCCGGCCCGGACCTCCAGCCGGGCAGCGCCGTTCGCTCCGTCCGCGCGGGCGGTCTCGACCTCGACCCGGACGGCGCCGGAGAGGTCGGCCTCACGGAACAGCAGCGTCGCGGGCTGCCCGGGGTGGGCGGGCGTGACGGCGTCGCCGTCGGCGCGGGTGGCGTCGACGACGGTGATGTCCGTGTGGTCGTCGAAGTCGACGGCCCGGACGGTCCGTCCGACGACGGCGCGGGCAGCGGGCGCCGTCCCCGTCACGGTGAGCGGCGTGACGAGGACCTCGTCCTCGGCCGACCGCGCCACGACGACCTCGTAGTCGCCGGGGTCGACGGCGAAGGCGCCCGTGGCGACGTCCCAGTGGGCGAACCGCTCGGCCGGCAGCCGGAACGTCAGTTCGCGGGTCTCCCCCGGCTCCAGGCGGACCTTGCGGAAGTCGGCCAGGCGCACCCGGGGCGCCGCGTAGCGGGCGTCCAGGGCCCGGACGTAGACCTGGACGACGTCGCCACCGGATCGCCCGCCGCGGTTCTCCACGGTGACGGTGAGGTCGACCACGCCGTCCGGGCCGATCGACGGCTGCGACAGGCGCGGGTCGCGGTAGGCGATGTCGGTGTAGGACAGCCCGTGGCCGAAGGGGTAGAGGGCGGCGCCCTGGTGGTACTGGTAGGTCCAGCCGGCCTTGATGATGTCGTAGTCGAGCGGGGCGGGGAGCGGGTCGCCGCCGCGGTACCAGGTCTGCGGCAGCCGGCCTGCGGGCTCGGCCTCGCCGAGCAGCACGGCGGCCAGCGCGTGGCCTGTCTCCTGCCCGCCGTGGGAGGTCCACACCACGGCGGGCAGGTGCTCGTCGGCCCAGTCGACGGCGTAGGGGTAGCTGCTCATCAGCACCAGTGCCGTCTGCGGGCGGGCTTCGGCGACGGCGCGCAGCAGTGCCTCCTGGCCCTCGGGCAGGCGGATGTCGGCGCGGTCCTCGGTCTCGCGGCCGTTGATCATCGGGTGGTTGCCGAGGACGACGACGGCGGCGTCCGCCGTCGCGGCGGCTTCGCGCGCCTCGGCGCGGCCGTCGCGCAGCAGCTCGCGCTGCCAGCGCTCGGCGGCGTCCGGGGTCTCGGCGGTGACCGTCACCCGGCCGTCGGTCGGGTCCACCGCGGCGTAGCGGCCGGTGAACACGTTGCACAGCAGCACGGTGTCCTCGCCGGCCGGTTCGAACCGGAAGGTCTCCTTGACGAACCAGGCCTTGATGACGTCCTGGTCGGCGGCCAGGCCCTCGTCGTCCTGGAGGGTCAGGTAGCGGCCGCTGTCGACGGCGCGCAGCGTGGAGGCGCCGCCGCCCCAGTCGGTCACGTCGAAGGAGGTCTTGCCGAGCAGGTCACCGGTGGTGCGCGAGCGCAGGGCGATCCGGTCACAGCCCTCCACCCGGACGATCTCGCCGCCGTGCGGGGCGAGGGCCGCGGCGAGGCCGGTGGCCAGGCCGACCTGGTACGGCATGGTGCCGCTGTACCAGTCCTCGAAGAGCGCGTCGGCGAGCGGGCCGATGACGGCGATCCGCGGCGTGCGGGCGGGGTCGAGCGGCAGCAGGCCGTCGTTCTTGAGCAGGACGGCCGACTCGACCGCGGCCTGTCGGGCCAGGGCCCGGTGCTCGGGGCAGTCGATCACCTCGGGGCCGGTCCCGGCGTACGGGTCGAGGTCGGGGTCGAACTCGCCGAGGCGGAAGCGCACTTCGAGCTGGCGGCGGACGGCGCGGTCGACGTCGGCCTCCTCGATCAGGCCGCGTTCCAGCGCCTCGCGCAGCCGGCCGACCACGGTCTCCGTGTCCTCGCCGTGGTCGGTGAAGCTGTCGATGCCGGCCTTGAGCGCGGCCGCGTGGGACTCGGCGTGGTCGTCGAAGTAGTGCTCCGGGTCGACCAGGTTGGACGGGGCCTCGGCGTCGCTGACCACGAACAGGTCGTGCCCGGTCGGCCGGGCCCAGCGGCGCAGCTCCGTCTCGATCAGCGGACTCACGTGGCAGGGGCGGCCGTTGACCAGGTTGTAGGCGGCCATCGCGCCGGTCGCGGCGCCCGAGGCGATGACGGGCCGGAAGGCTGCGAGGTCGTACTCCTGGAGCACGCGCGGGCGCAGGGCGGAGGAGGTGGTGCAACGGTCGTCCTCGTTGTTGTAGGCGAGGAAGTGCTTGAGCACCGGGGCGGCCCGCAGGTAGTCCGGGTGATCGCCGGTCAGACCCCGGCAGAACGCCTCACCGATGCGCGCGGTGTGCACCGGGTCCTCGGAGTAGCCCTCCTCGTTGCGCCCCCAGCGCGGGTCGCGCAGCAGGTTGAGCACCGGGGCCCAGACCTGCAGGGAGTTCGCCCCGCGCTCGGGGCTGCCGACGGCCGGCGGGCGGTGGTAGTGGAAGGCCCGCAGCTCGGTGGAGACCGCCTCGGCCACCCGGCGCACCAGCTCCTCGTCCCAGCTGGCGCCCAGGCCGACGGCCTGCGGGAACACCGTCGCCACGCCCAGCCACGAGACGCCGTGCAGGCCCTCGCTGCCGGTACGGAAGGGGCCGACCCCCAGTCGCGGCACCGCCGGCGCGTACTGGTGCAGCATCGCGAGCCGTTCGTCGGGCGTGAGCCGCTGGAGCAGGTCGTCGACACGCTCCCGCAGGGCGAGCGTGGGATTGCGGAAGCCGGGCAGGCCGGCAGCTGACACGGACACGGAACTCACGTGGAACACCCTTCGGGCGGCTCGGCTCGGCGACCGGATGATCGAAGCGTTTCGACGCTGGCATGTGTCCGGCGGGACTGTCAACTACCCCGGGAACAAACGGTTTTGGATTTGTTCAGGCTCTTGCCCAACTGGTAACGCGTCGTTAGTGTCGCCGAAACATCCAAGCGCTTCGACGCTTCGGTGCTTCAACGCTTCGACGGAGAGGGCCACGCCACCATGAGATCCGGGTTGAACCGCAGGAGCTTCCTCACCACCGCCGCCACGGTCGCGGGAGCCGCCGCGATGGCGCCCCTGCTGTCCGCCTGCGGCAGCGGCTCGGGCAAGAAGGCCGGGGCGAACACCAAGGAGGGTCTCAAGGCCGCGCTGCCGGCCTACGTACCCAACGCCAACGCGGTCAAGCCGGACATAGCCCCCGTGCAGGGCAAGGGCGACGCCGCGACCGACCCGGCCTACCTCTCCTACCCGGCCTCGCCGCCCTCCAGCGTCTCCGGCGTTCCCGGCAAGGGCGGCAGCTACACGGCGATCACCCCGCTGTGGGGCACGGCCCCGCCGGTCGGCAACTCCTTCTACCAGGCGATGAACAAGGCACTCGGGGTCGACCTGACCGTCAAGCCGACGGACGGGATCAACTACAACACCATCATCCCGACGATGACCGCCGCCAAGAAGCTGCCGGACTGGATCAACCTGCCGTCCTGGCTGAACGACGCCTTCAACACCGGTGGGCTGGCCGGCACCCAGCTCGCGGACCTGACCCCCTACCTGTCCGGCGACAACATCAAGAAGTACCCCAACCTGGCCGCTCTGCCCACCGGCGCCTGGCAGCACGGCGTCTGGGGCGACAAGCTCTACGGGATTCCCTGCTTCTCCACCAGCTTCGGCATCCCCGGCGCCACCTTCTACCGCCGGGACATCCTCGAGGCCCGGGGCATCACGGCCGACCAGATCAGGTCCGCCGACGACCTGATGAACCTCGGCAAGGAACTGACCGACGCCAAACGGGGCGTGTGGGCCTTCGACGACGTGTGGACCTACCTCCAGTTCTCCTGGAACGTCCCCATGAGGTGGAGGGTCGACAACGGCAAGCTGGTCCACCCGTTCGAGACCCAGGAGTTCCTGGAGGCCATCGACTGGCACAACCGCCTGGCCACCTCGGGCTACATGCACCCGGACGCGCTCGCCGGTGACGTCGCCAACGGAGCCACCCGCTTCTACAGCGGCAAGACGCTCATCGGAGGCGGCGGACTGGGCGCCTGGAACCTGGCCGACCACCAGTCCGGCACCGCCGCGGACCCGAACTACCGGCGCGGCGCCTTCAACGCCATCACCGCCGACGGCAAGGGCACGCCGGTGGTCTACATGGGCGCCGCCGCCAGCATGATCAGCTACCTCAACGCCAATCTGAGGCCGGAGCAGATCCAGGAACTGCTCGCCGTCGCGAACTACCTCGCCGCGCCCTACGGAACGGCCGAGTACACCATGGTCAACTTCGGCGTCGAGGGCGTCCACCACACCCGGGTGAACGGCATGCCGACCTTCACGGAGGAGGGGAAGAAGGACGTCCAGGTGACGAGCTACCCGTTCCTTGCCGCCGCCCCCTCCGTGACCAGCAACCCGGGCGGCGAGCAGATCACCAGGGACTACGCGAGCTGGTCGGCCGCCAACGTCAAGTACCTCACCAAGCCGCCCTTCTGGGGCATGAACCTCAGCATGCCGCCGTCCATCGCCTCGGCCTCGGCCGCGCAGAACGTCAACGACACCCTCAAGGACTGCTACCACGGCAAGAAGAAGGTCTCCGAGTTGCAGGACGCCATCGCGAGCTGGCGGTCCGGCCCCGGGGAGCGACTCAAGCAGTGGATGACCGACAACGTCCTCGACAAGTACGGCACCGGCCAGTGAGCACCGCGGCCCCGAAGCACCCGGCCGGCCCCGCACGGCTCAACTGGCGGACCAGGCTGCGGCGCGACAAGTCCCTCCTCCTGATGACGGTGCCCGCGGTCGTCCTGCTCCTGGTGTTCAACTACGCACCGCTGTTCGGCATCGTCACCGCCTTCCAGGAGTACGACCCGCTGGTCGGGGTATGGCAGAGCGAATGGGTCGGGTTCGACCAGTTCCAGCAGCTGCTCGGCGACCCGGCGTTCTGGGCCTCGATGAAGAACACGCTGTACCTCAGCTTCGTCCAGCTGATCCTCTTCTTCCCGGTCCCGATCGCCCTGGCCCTGCTGCTCAACTCGGTGATCAGCGAGCGGGTCCGCAACTTCTTCCAGTCCGTGGTCTACCTGCCGCACTTCTTCTCGTGGGTGCTGGCGATCACGATCTTCCAGCAGATGCTCGGCGGCGCCGGCGTGCTCAACCAGTTCCTGCGCCAGCACGACATCGGCACCTGGGACATCATGACCAACCCGCACACCTTCGCCCTGCTGGTCACCTCGCAGGCGATCTGGAAGGAGGCGGGCTGGGGGATCATCGTCTTCCTCGCGGCGCTGAGCGCGATCAACAGCGAGCTGTACGAGGCCGCGGCCGCCGACGGCGCGGGACGGCTGCGGCGGATGTGGCACATCACGCTGCCGGGGCTGCGCGGGGTGATCGTGCTGATGCTGGTCCTGCGGCTCGGCAACGCCCTGTCCGTCGGGTTCGAGCAGTTCCTGATCCAGCGCGACGCCGTCGGCCACGAGGCCGCGGACGTCCTGGACACCTTCTCCTTCTACTACGGCATCGCCACCGGCGGCTACAGCTACGGCGCGGCGGCCGGGCTCTTCAAGAGCGTGGTCTCCCTGCTGCTCATCTGGGGCGCCAACAAGCTGGCGCACGCCTTCGGCGAGGACGGGCTGTATCGCAAATGACGAACGCACTCACCATCGGTTCACGGGGCGAGAAGCGCCGCACGGCGGCTACAGCGGCCCGACGCCGGACCCGCTCCGCCCGCCCGCCCTGGGACGAGCCGCCGACCCCGGTCGGCCAGGCCGCGAAGGGCCTCACGCTCGGCGGGACGCTCGCCGTCATCCTGGTCCCGCTCTGGATCATCGTCCTGACCAGCTTCTCCACCCCCGGCGCCATCAACCGGGCCGGCGGCCTGGTGATCTGGCCGGACGGCCTGACCACCGAGACGTACCGCCAGATGCTCAGCGACTCGACGATCATCACCGCGCTGGGGGTGAGCCTGGGCATCACCGTGGTCGGCACCGTGCTGTCCATGGCGGTCTCCATCCTGTGCGCCTACGGCCTCTCCCGGCCGCGCTCCCTCGGGCACCGCTTCGTCCTGCTGCTGCTGATCACCACGATGTTCATCAGCGGCGGCCTGATCCCGAGCTTCCTGGTCGTCACCGGCCTCGGCGGCTACGGCCAGTGGTGGGCGCTGATCCTGCCGAGCGCGGTCTCCGTCTTCAACATCCTGGTGCTGCGCGCCTTCTACCAGGAGACCTCCTCCGAACTGATCGACGCGGCCCGGATGGACGGCGCCGGGGACTGGCGGATCCTGTGGTCCGTCGTGCTGCCCACCTCACGCGCCGTCACCGCCGTCACCGCGCTGTTCTACGCCGTCGGGTACTGGAACTCCTTCTTCAACGTCATGCTCTACATGCCGACGGACAGTCAGAAATGGCCGCTCCAATACGTGTTGCTCACCTATGTCAACCGGGCGAACGGCCTGCCCGGGTCCGTCAACTCGGGCTTCGGGAACACCCATGTGCAGACCGCGCCGCTGTCGCTGCAGATGGCGGTCGTGGTCCTCACCCTGGTACCACTGGTGATCGTGTACCCGTTCGTGCAGAAGCACCTGCGCACCGGTGTCCTCACCGGAGCGATCAAGGGCTGAGCCGTCCGCACCGGTTCGGCGCGCCCGCCGCCGGACCAGGACCGGACCGGGCACACGCCCCTCAACGGAACCGACACGAAGGAAGCAGCGCGATGGTGACACTCGCCGATGTGGCCAGGCACGCCGGCGTCTCGTCGAGCACGGTCAGCTACGCCCTCAGCGGCAAGCGGCCGATCTCCGACGAGACCAGAACCCGCATCGAACGGGCCATCACGGACCTCGGCTACCACCCGAACGCGGGCGCCCGGGCCCTGGCCGGCAAGCGCTCGCACATCATCGCCCTGGTCGTGCCGCTCAACCCCGAGGTGCACGTGCCCACGATGACGGAGATCGCCATCGCCGTCACCGTCGCGGCCCGGGAACACGGCTACGACGTCCTGCTGCTCACCAACGACGAAGGCCCCGAAGGCGTCCGCCGGGTCGCCGCCACCGGACTCGCCGACGGCGTCATCCTGATGGACGTCCGGCTGGACGACGACCGCATCCCGGTCCTGCGCGCCGAGGACATCCCCGCCGCACTCATCGGCCTGCCCGACGACCCCACCGGACTCTCCTGCGTCGACCACGACTTCGCCACCGCCGGCGCCCTGTGCGCCGACCACCTCGCCGACCTCGGCCACCGCGACGTCGCCTTCATCGGCTACAGCAGCGGCGTCTACCGGCGCCACTCCGGCTACGCCGAACGCACCCTGAACGGCTTCCGCTCCCGCGCCGAACGGCGCGGCCTGCGCTTCCTCCACCGGCCCTGCGAGGGCACCTACGAGAGCACCGCGGGCACCCTGGCCCGCATCCTCGCGGACCGCCCCGAGACCACCGGGTTCGTCGTCCAGAACGAGGCCGCGATCGGCCCACTGCTGAGCCTGCTGCGCGCCAGCGGACGGACCGTGCCGGAGGACGCCTCCGTCATCGCCATCTGCCCCGACTCGCTGGCCGAGCAGCACGCACCGCGCCTCACCTCCGTCACCAGCCCGAAGAAGGACCTCGGACAGGTCGCCGTGGACCAGGTCATGGCGAGGATCGCCGCGACCACCGCGGGCGGGCAGCCCGACGACCAGCTCCTCCTGATGCCACCGGAACTCGTCGTCCGCGAAAGCACCGCACCGGTCCCGCACCACAGTTGACACCACTACCGGAAAGACGGTTCCCCCCCATGGACATCCGCCGGCTCACCGACCGCCTCGGCGGCCTCGCCTACGGCGGGGACTACAACCCCGAGCAGTGGGACGCGGAGGTGTGGAAGCAGGACGACGAGCTGATGCGCCGGGCGCGCGTCAACCTCGCCACCGTCGGCGTCTTCTCCTGGGCCCTGATGGAACCCGAAGAGGGCCGCTACGACTTCGACTGGCTCGACGCCCACCTCGACCGGCTCCACGCGGCCGGCGTCGCCGTCGACCTGGCCACCCCCACCGCCTCCCCGCCGCCCTGGTTCACCCCGGCCCACCCGGACGCCCTGCCCGTCGGCCCCGACGGCACCCGCCTGACCCACGGCAGCCGGGACACCTACTGCCTCACCGCCCCCGCCTACCGCCAGGCCGCCCGCCGCATCGCCACCGCTCTCGCCGAACGCTACGGCGACCACCCCGCACTCGCCCTGTGGCACGTCCACAACGAGTACGTCACCCTCTGCTTCTGCGACCACACCGCCGCCGCCTTCCGCGTCTGGCTGCGCGCCCGCCACGGCTCCCTGGACGCCCTCAACGAGGCCTGGGGGACCGCCTTCTGGAGCCAGCACTACACCTCGTGGGAGCAGATCCTCCCGCCCCGCAAGAGCCAGTGGCACCGCAATCCCGGCCAGGCCCTGGACTACAAGCGCTTCTGGTCCGACGAAACCCTCGCCGCCTACCGCGAGCAGCGCGACGCGATCCGCGCCCACAGCGACCGGCCGGTGACCACCAACCTCATGGTGCCCGACTACCAGAACCTGGACCTGTGGGCCTTCGGCCGCGAGGTCGACCTGGTCTCGGTCGACCACTACCCCAGTGCACCCGGCGTCGACGCCGCCGCCCACGCCGCCTTCGACGCCGACCGGGCCCGCTCGTTCGCCGGCGGCGCCCCCTGGCTGCTGATGGAATCGGGCACCAACACCGTCTACGTCGGCGACCGCGTCCTCCCCAAGGAGCCGGGCGACATCCTGCGCCACTCGCTCGCCCACATCGCCCGCGGCTCGGAGGGTGCGCTGTTCTTCCAGTGGCGCCAGTCCAAGGCCGGGGCCGAAACGTGGCACTCGGCGATGGTCCCGCACGCCGGGCCGGACAGCCGCACCTTCCGCGAGGTCACGGCGACCGGCGAGGCCGTCGCCCGGCTCGGCGAGCTCGCCGGCTCCACCGTCCGGGCCGAAGTCGCCGTGCTGCACGACTCCGACGCCTGGTGGGCCATGAACGTCGACGGCCTCCCGTCCGCCGAGCTCGGCTACTACCCCGCGCTGCGCCGTGCCCACCAGGCGCTGTGGGACGCCGGCCTGGCGGTCGACTTCGCCCACCCCGAACACGACCTCAGCCGCTACGGGGTCGTCCTCGCCCCCGCCCTCTTCCTGCTCACCGACGCGGGCGCCGAGAACCTGTGCCGCTACGTCGCCGACGGCGGCACCCTGCTCGTCCAGCACTTCAACGGCATCGTCGACGAGCGCCTGCACGCCCGGCTCGGCGGCTACCCGGCCGCCCCGCTGCGCGAGGCCCTGGGCATTCACGTCGAGGAGCACCGCCCGCTGCCGCAGGACGAGGAGATCGCACTCTCCGACGGCTCGACGGGCTCCTCCTGGAGCGAGTCCCTGCGCACCGAGGGCGCCGAGGCGCTCGCCACCTACACCCGCGGCATGCTCGCCGGCAGCCCGGCGCTCACCCGCCACGACTTCGGCTCCGGCCACGGCTGGTACCTCTCCACCCGCCTCGACGACGCGAGCTACACCGCGCTGATCGGCCGGCTGCTCACGGAGGCCGGGGTCGTCCCGGACCTGCCGGGCCTGCCGGCCGGCGTCGAGGCCGTCACCCGGCGCGCACCGGACGGCCGCGGCTGGCACGTGCTGATCAACCACCTCGACGAGCCCGTCCCGCTGCCGCAGCCCGGTCACGATCTGCTCACGGACGCCACGGTGAGCCGGCTGCCCGTCGGCGGCTGCGCCGTCCTGCGCGAATTGTGAGCGCTCACAAAGTCTCTCCCGCCTCATCGAGGAAGGCCACCATGAGCGACCCGCACGAGACGATTCGCTGGGGCCACGACGCCCTGGAGCTGGAGATCGCCCTGGGCGAGCACGGCACCCCCCGCCTGGTCCGCCTCGGCGCCCCCGGCGAGAAGAGCACCGCCCCCCGCCCCGGCGCACCACTGCCGCTGGTGGAGGTGACGACCGCCGGTCTCGGCCGCTACTGGTCGGGCCGGCACCTCGTCAACAGTGCCCTCGGCGGACGGTTGCGCCACCGCTCCCACCGCACGACCCGGGACGGCGACCGGCACGTGCTCACCGTCGAACTCCACGACCCGGAGACCGGCCTGACCGCCGAGGCGGTCTACCGGTCCCCGGACGGCCTGCCCGTGCTGCGCGCCGAGGTGCTGCTGCGCAACGAGGGGGCGGCGACGCTGCACCTGGAATCGGTCGCCTCGCTCGTGGCGGGCTGCCTCACCGGGGGCGACCCGGTGGATCTGGACACCGCCGACCTGCTGTGGGCGGAGAACGAGTGGTTCGCCGAATGCCGCTGGCACCGCCAGCCGCTGCGCATGTCCTCGCCCGAACGGAGCGGCCGCTTCCACACCGCCTCCGGCCGCAGCACTCGCGTCGTGGCCGGACAGGGCGTGTGGTCCAGCTGCGGCCACCTGCCGATGGGGGGCCTGACCGACCGGGAGTCCGGCCGCACCTGGCTGTGGCAGATCGAGCACAACGGCGGCGGCTGGCGCTGGGAGTGCGGGGTGCGCGACGACACCGCCTACGCGGCGCTGTACGGGCCGAACGACGCCGACCACGGCTGGCGCCACCCACTGGAGCCGGGCGCCGAGTTCCGTACCGTGCCCGTGGCGCTCGCACTGGCCCCGAGCGGCGGCCCGGACGACGCCTTCGCCGCCCTCACCCGCTACCGCCGCGCCACCCGCCGCCCGCACCCCGACCACCGGCGGCTGCCGGTGATCTTCAACGACTACATGAACTGCCTGATGGGCGACCCGACCACGGCCAGGCTGCTGCCCCTGGTCGACGCCGCCGCCGAGGCCGGCGCGGAGTACTTCGTCATCGACGCCGGCTGGTACGACGACGGCGGCAACTGGTGGAGCTCCGTCGGGGCCTGGGAGCCGTCGGCCTCCCGTTTCCCCGGGCCGAAGGGGATCCACGAGGTCCTGGACCGCATCCGGGAGCGGGGCATGGTCCCCGGACTGTGGCTGGAGCCGGAGGCGGTCGGGGTGAACAGCCCGGTCGCCCGGTCCCTGCCGGAGGAGGCGTTCTTCCGCCGCGACGGACGGCGCGTCGAGGAGGGCGGGGGCCGGTACCACCTGGACCTGCGCCATCCGGCTGCCCGCGCCCACCTGGACCGGGTGGTGGACCGCCTGGTCGGGGAGTGGGGCGTCGGCTACCTCAAGCTCGACCACAACACCGACCCGGGCTCCGGCACCAGCATGCATCCGGGAGAGGCACCGGCGGCCGGCCTGCTCGGCCACAACCGGGCCCAGCTCGACTGGCTGGACGGCATCCTGGACCGGCACCCGGACCTGGTGATCGAGAACTGCGCCTCCGGCGGCATGCGGATGGACCACGCCCTGCTCTCCCGGCTCCAGTTGCAGTCCACCAGCGACCAGCAGGACCTGCTGCGCTACGCACCGATCGCGGCGTCGGCCCCCACCGCCGTCACGCCCGAGCAGGGCGCGGTCTGGGCCTACCCGCTGCCCGAGGACTCCCCCGACGAGGTCGCCCTGACCATGGCCAACGCGCTCCTCGGCCGCATCCACCTCTCCGGGCGGATCTCCGAACTCTCCCCGGAGGCACGGAACCTGGTCCATGAGGGGGTGACCGTCCACAAGTCGATCCGCGCCGACCTGCCACAGGCGCTGCCCGCCTGGCCGCTCGGGCTCCCGGGCTGGGAGGACCCGTGGATCGCCCTGGCCCTGCGCACCCCGGCCACGACCTACCTCACCGCCTGGCGGCGCTCCGGCGAGGACACCGTCAGGGACCTCGCCCTGCCCCACCTGCTCGGCGCCGACGTCCGGGCCGAGGTGCTCTACCCGTCCGACAGCAAGGCGTCGGCCACCTGGCACCCGGACACCTCCGCCCTGACCCTGACCCTGCCGGCGGCCCCGTCCGCCGTCCTGCTGCGCCTCACCTCGCGGCCGAGCGTACGGAGTTGACGATCGGCCGGACGATCGCGCGCGGCCCGCCGCGCCGACCCGCGTTCCGACCAAGCAGTCGAGCGTCCGGGCCCGATCCTGCAACCGCGCGGGCCCCTGCCGTCCAGATCGCGGGAGTTCGTTTCCCCACTCGAACACCTCGCACCCCCACCCCACTGGAGGGACGCAATGAAATGGTCAGCCCGCACATGTCATGATCGCGTCATCGCTGCCACGGCAGCCCTGGCGCTCGCGGCCACCGGCGCGATCGCCGCCGTCGCACCGCCCGCCGCCGCCGCACCGCCCGCCGTCACCGCCAGCACCGTGTCGGTGTCGGTCGACGCCGCCCTGCAGCTCGCCACCGTTCCCGCCACCGGCGTCGGCGTGAACATCCCGGTCTACGACGCCAACATGAACGCCGCCGCCACCTCCGGCCTGCTCGGCACGGCCGGCATCAACACCGTCCGCTACCCCGGCGGCAGCCACTCTGACGTCTACCACTGGCAGACCGGCACCGCCGACGACGGTGCGTACGTCGCTCCGAACACCGGCTTCGACGCCTTCATGGGCACCGTGCGCGCCGCCGGAGCGCAGCCGATCATCACCGCCAACTACGGCTCCGGCACCCCCCAGGAGGCCGCCGCCTGGGTCAGGTACGCCAACGTCACCAAGGGCTACGGCATCAAGTACTGGGAGATCGGCAACGAGGTCTACGGCAACGGCGAGTACGGCGCCAAGTGGGAGTACGACACCCACAGCAGCAAGAGCGCCACGACCTACGCGAACAACGTGCTCCAGTACGTCTCGGCCATGAAGGCGGCCGACCCGAGCGTCAAGATCGGCGCGGTGCTGACCACCCCCGGCTACTGGCCGGACGGCATGGTCGGGCCGGGCGACACCATGGACTGGAACCACACGGTCATGTCGATCGCCGGCTCCAAGATCGACTTCGCCATCGTGCACGCCTACCCCACCAGCACCAGCCCGGCCGACCTGCTCACCAAGCCGCAGGCCCAGAACGCCGGCATCACCGGCGCCGTGCGCTCGCTGATCAACCAGTACGCCGGATCCAACGCCCCCAACGTCGGCATCGCGGTGACCGAGGCGAACGCCCAGGCCTACCTGGACACCTCCCCCAACGGACTGTTCGCCCCGGACAACTACCTCACCTGGCTGGAGAACGGCGCGTTCAACGTGGACTGGTGGGACCTGCGCAACGGCACCGACTGCACGAACGTGACCACGGTCGAGGGCGCCACCGACTACGACGACGGCGGCATGGTCTCCAGCGGCTCCCCCTGCGAGCCGGCCGTCAACACGCCCTTCCCCGCCTACTACGGCATCCAGATGATCAGCAGGCTGGGCGCGCCCGGGGACACCCTGGTCAAGGCCGCCAGCTCGTCCTCGCTGCTCACCGCGCACGCCGTCCGCCGCGCCGACGGCGACGTGGCCGTCATGCTGATCAACAAGGACCCGAGGAACGACGCCACGGTGAACCTCTCCTACACCGGGTTCACCCCGTCCTCCGCCACCCCGACCGTCCATTCGTACCTCAAGAACGCCCACGGGATCGGCACGGCCCAGTCCGGCAGTCCGACCATCCAGACCGTGCCCGCCTACGGCATCACGGTCGTCCAGATGCACCCGACCAGCGCGCCCTGCCGGGTCGTCTACAACAAGAACGAGTGGCAGGGCGTCATGGTCGGCTCCGTCACCGTCGTCAACAACGGACTCGGCCAGGTCAACGGCTGGTCCCTCGGCTTCGACTTCCCCGGCGACAACAGCATCACCAACAGCTGGAACGCCTCGGTGTCGCAGAGCGGCCCGAGCGTCAACGCCGGATACGTGTCCTACAACGCCTCGGTCCCGCAGGGCGGCAGCGTCCAGTGGGGATTCAAGGCCACCTGGTCCAGCAGTGACGCCAACCCCTCCGCCTTCCGGTTCAACGGCGCCTCCTGCGCGATCGGCTGAACCCGACGAGCCGGTGGTGTCCCGGGCTCCCCAGGGCCCGGGACACCACCAACCCGACATGCGCCTCCGAAAGGAACCGACCACGTGTCAGACCAGCCCCAGCCGACCGGCACCCTCCCCAACCCGGTGATCCCCGGATTCCACCCGGACCCGAGTGTCTGCCGCGTGGGCGACGACTACTACCTCGTCTGCTCCAGCTTCGAGTACTTCCCCGGCATCCCCGTCTTCCACAGCCGCGACCTGTTCAACTGGACCCAGATCGGCAACGCCCTCGACCGGCCGAGCCAGCTGCGCCTGCCGCGCGAGTCCCCGTCCTCCGGAGGGATCTACGCCCCCACGCTGCGCCACCACGACGGCCGCTTCTGGCTGATCGTCACCAACGTCAGCGGCGACGGCAACCTGCTCTTCACCGCCACCGACCCGGCCGGACCCTGGTCCGACCCGATCCGGCTGCCCGGCGTCCACGGCATCGACCCGGACCTCGCCTGGGACGAGGACGGCACCTGCTGGTGCACCGTCGCCGGCGTCTCCCAGGTCCGCCTCGACCCGGCCACCGGCGAAACCCTCGGCGAGCCGAAGCGGATCTGGTCCGGCGCGCCCGGCGCCATGGCCCCCGAGGCTCCGCACCTGTACCGGATCGGCGAGTACTGGTACCTGATGATCGCCGAGGGCGGCACCGAGCGCGGCCACGCCGTCTCCATCGCCCGCGGCACCTCGCCCTCCGGCCCCTTCGAGCCTTGCCCGGCCAACCCGGTGCTGACCCACCGCGGCATCAACAGCCCCATCCAGAACACCGGGCACGCCGACCTCGTCCAGGCGCCCGACGGCTCCTGGTGGATGGTGCTGCTCGCCGTCCGGCCGCGCGGCGGCACCCCCGCCTGGTACGTGCTCGGCCGGGAGACCTTCCTCGCCCCGGTGGAGTGGGTGGACGGCTGGCCGGTGGTCGGCCCGCTCGCCCCCGAACTGCCCACCCCTGCCTGGCCGCTGCATCCCGCGCCCGCCGTACCGGCCCGGGACGACTTCGACCAGGCCGAGCTGCACCCCCAGTGGATCTCGGTGCGCGAGCGCCCCGAGCACCTGTGCACCACGAAGGAACGTTCCGGCTGGCTCACCCTGCGCGCCGCGGGTGCCTCCCTGGACGAGAACGACGTGGTGTTCGTCGGCCGGCGCCAGCAGGACCTCGGCTGCCGGGCCCGCACGCTGATCGATCCCGCCAGGGGCCGCGGCGGCCTCGCCGTCCGCATGGACGAGGAGCACCACTACGAGATCGAGGCGGCCGACGGCGAGGTGAAGGTCTTCGCCCGGATCGGCTCGCTGCGCACCGAGGTCGCCTCCCGGGCGGTGCCCGCCGGAGCCGTGGTGCTCGGTGTCGATGTCGTCCCGCGGCCGACGCGCGGCCCGCGCACCGGTCCCGACGACGTCGTCCTCGGCGTCGAAGAGCCCGACGGCACCTTCACCGTGCTCGCCACCCTCGACGGGCGCTACCTGTCCACCGAGGTGGCCGGCGGCTTCACCGGCCGGGTCATCGGCATGTACGCCGCCGCCGGCACCGTCCACTTCGACCGCTTCGACTACGAGTCGCTCCCGCTTCCCTGACCACCCGTCAGGGCATTCCACTCCTGTTCCACACGAAAGGGACACCCGTGAACGACGCACAGCAGACCGCACGCCCGCTGGGCCGCCGACTCCACCGCACCGCCTGCCTCGTGGCGGCGCTGGTCACCGCGGGCAGCCTCGCCGTTGGCACGGCCGTCGCCGCACCGGCCGACCAGGCCAAGCACCGGACCCCGGCGGTCTCGGTTCCGAGCGACCCGATGGCCGCGGTCGCCGCGATGCAGCCCAGCTGGAACCTCGGCAACACCTTCGACGCCCTCCCCGACGAGACCTCCTGGGGCAACCCGCTCACCACCAAGGCGACCTTCGACGGCCTCAAGGCGCAGGGCTTCCGCAGCGTCCGCATCCCCGTCAGCTGGTACCCCCACCAGTCCGCCACCGCGCCGTACACCATCGACGCGGCGTGGATGGCCCGGGTCAAGCAGGTGGTCGACTGGGCCCTGCAGGACGGCCTCTACGTCGAGATCAACGTGCACCACGACTCCTGGCAGTGGATCAGGTACATGTCCACCGACCACGACAACATCATGGCCCGGTTCAACTCGACCTGGCAGCAGATCGCCGCCGCTTTCAAGGACGAGCCCCGCACGCTGCTCATGGAGAGCATCAACGAGCCGCAGTTCGCGGACGCGACCGACGCCCAGCGAACCCAGTACCTGCGCGAGCTCAACACCTCGTTCCACGACATCGTGCGCAACTCCGGCGGACAGAACAAGGACCGCCTGCTCGTCCTGCCCTCGGAGGAGACCAACAACGCCCAGCACTGGCTCGACGACCTGTCGACCACAATGACCTCGCTGCACGACCGCAACCTGGTCGCCACCGTGCACTACTACAGCTGGTACCCGTTCAGCGTGAACATCGCCAACGGCCCGACCTACGACGCCACGGCTCAGGCCGACCTGCACGACGGCTTCGCCCGGGTGCACGACACCTTCGTCGCCAGGGGCATCCCCGTCTACCTCGGCGAGTACGGCCTGCTCACCTCGCCCTACTCCGGCGTGGTCGAGCGCGGCGAGATGCTCAAGTACTTCGAGCACGTCAACTACGAGGCGCGGGTCAACGGCATGACCTCCGCCGTCTGGGACGCCGCCAACGACTTCCTGAACCGCTCCACCATGCAGTGGATGGTCCCCGAGATGAAGGCGCTGATCCAGACCTCCTGGCGGACCCGCTCGGGCACCGCCTCCACCGACAACGTCTTCGTTCCGAAGTCCGGCTCCATCGCGGCGCAGACCATCACGCTGAACCCCAACGGACAGTGGTTCACCGGGGTGTGGCAGGGCGACACCCCGCTGCTCCCGTACCGCGACTACACCGTCAACGGCAACCAGCTCACCCTGACCGCCGAGGCCCTCACCCGGCTGGCCGGCAACCGGGCGGCCGGGATCAACGCCACCCTCGAGGTCCGGTACTCCGACGGCGTGCCGTGGAAGCTCTTCGTGCGCTCCTACGACAAGCCGGCCATGGCCGACGCCACCGGAACGGCCGCCGGGATCACCATTCCGACCCGGTTCAACGGTGCCCTGATGGCCAACGTGGAGTCCACGTACGCCGACGGCACCGCCGCCGGCCCGGCCTCCTGGACCACATACCAGTCGTTCGACAACTTCCGCGCCGACTACGGCGCCGACACCACCATCAAGCCCGACTTCATCACGTCGCTGAAGGACGGCGCCCCGGTGACGCTCACCTTCCGCTTCTGGACCGGCGACACCGTCACCTACCACATCACCAAGTCCGGCGACACGGTCACCGGCACCGCCTCCTGACCGCAACCCTCCCGCGTCCGAAGCCCCTGACCACCCGTCAGGGGCTCCCCCACCCTGTTCACCCGAAGGGACACCCCGTGAACGACGCGCAGCAGCAGACCGCACGCCGCCGCCGACGCCACCGGACGGCCGGCCTGGCGGTGGCGCTGGTCACCACCGGTGCGCTGACCGCCGTCCCCGCCTCCGCGGCCCCGGACGCCCCGGACGCCGCACAGTCCACCAGTATGTTCGTCCCCAAGGACCCGATGAACGCGGTCGCCGCGATGCAGCCCAGCTGGAACCTGGGCAACACGCTGGACGCGATCCCGGACGAGACCTCCTGGGGCAACCCGCTCACCACCAAGGCGCTGTTCGACAGGATCCGGTCGGAGGGCTTCCGCAGCGTCCGCATCCCCGTCACCTGGTCCGGCCACCAGTCCGCCACCGCGCCGTACACCATCGACGCGGCGTGGATGGCCCGGGTCAAGCAGGTGGTCGACCTGGCGCTGGCGGACGGCCTCTACGTCGAGATCAACGTCCACCACGACTCGTGGCAGTGGATCAGGTACATGTCCACCGACCACGACAACATCATGGCCCGGTTCGACTCGACCTGGCAGCAGATCGCCGCCGCTTTCAAGGACGAGCCGCGCAAGCTGCTGATGGAGAGCATCAACGAGCCGCAGTTCGCCGACGCGACCGACGCCCAGAAGACCCAGTACCTGCGCGAGCTCAACACCTCGTTCCACTCCATCGTCCGGGGCAGCGGCGGAGTGAACAAGGACCGCCTGCTCGTCCTGCCCTCGGAGGAGACCAACAACGCCCAGCGCTGGCTCGACGACCTGTCGACCACGATGAACTCGCTGCACGACCGCAACCTGGTCGCCACCGTGCACTACTACAGCTTCTGGCCGTTCAGCGTGAACGTCGCCAACGGCACGACCTACGACGCCAAGGTCCAGGCGGACCTGACCGAAGGCTTCGCCCGGGTGCACGACACCTTCGTCGCCAAGGGCATCCCCGTCTACCTCGGCGAGTACGGCCTGCTGAGCGAGCCCAACTCCGGCATCGTCGAGCGAGGGGAGATGCTCAAGTACTACGAGCACGTCAACTACGTGGCCCGCGCCAACGGCATCACCACCGCGCTCTGGGACGACGCCAACTACCTGAACCGCGACACCCTGCAGTGGCGTGACCCGGCCCTCATGGCGCTGATCAGGACGTCCTGGACCACCCGCTCGGGCACCGCCTCCACCGACAACGTCTTCCTGCCGAAGTCCGGCCCCCTCGTGGCCCGGACCATCACCCTGAACCGCAACGGCCTCTGGTTCGCCGGGCTCTGGCAGGGCGACCGCCCGCTGATCCCGTTCCTCGACTACACCCTCGACGGCGACCAGCTCACGCTGACCGCCGACGCCCTCACCCGGCTGGCCGGCAACCGTGCCGACGGGGTCGACTCGACCCTCCAGGTCCGGTACTCCGGCGGCATGCCCTGGCAGCTCAACGTGCGCACCTCCGCGCAGCCGGTGCTCTCCGACGCCACCGGAACGGCCGCCGGGCTCACCATCCCGACCCGGTTCAACGGCGACCTGCTGGCCAACGTGGAGTCCACGTACGCCGACGGCACCGCCGCGGGCCCGTACGGCTGGACCACGTACCAGGAGTTCAACAACTACGCCGCCGACTACGACGCCGACACCACCACCGTCAAGGCCGGCTTCATCGAGTCGCTGAAGGACGACGCCCCGGTGACGCTTACCTTCCGCTTCTGGAGCGGCGCCACCGTCACCTACCACCTGACCAAGTCCGGCGACACGGTGACCGGCACCGCTTCCTGACCGCCGTCCTCCCCGCCCCGGCCGCCGCTCCCCAGGCGGCCGGGGCCTCACCCTGCCGAGGTTCCGCATGTTCCCGCTGCCCCCGCGCGTGCTGTTCGGCGCCGCCTACTACCACGAGTACCAGCCGTACGAGCGGCTCGAGGAAGACCTCGACCTGATGGCCGAGGCGAGGTTCACCGTCATCCGGGTCGGCGAGTCGGTCTGGTCCACCTGGGAGCCCGAGAACGGCCGGTTCGAGCTGGGCTGGCTGGCCCCGGTGCTCGACGGCGCCCACCAGCGCGGCATCGCGGTCGTCCTCGGCACCCCCACCTACGCCGTGCCACCGTGGCTGGCCCGGCAGTACCCGGAGATCGCCGGCGACCGGGCGACGGGTGATCGGATGGGCTGGGGCGCCCGCCAGGAAGCCGACTTCTCCCACCCCGCCTTCCGCTACCACGCCGAACGCGTCACCCGGGCGATCCTCGACCGGTACGCCTCGCACCCGGCCGTCGTCGGCTTCCAGGTCGACAACGAGCCCGGCCTGCGCCTGCCGCACAACCACGGCGTCTTCCAGCGGTTCGTCGATCACCTGCGGCACACCTACGGCGACGTGGAGACCCTCAACCGGGAGTGGGGCCTGGTCTACTGGTCGCACCGGCTCTCCACCTGGGCCGACCTGTGGCAGCCCGACAACAACCAGCAGCCGCAGTACGACGTCGCCTGGCGGGCGTTCCAGGCACGCCAGACCACCGAGTTCGTCGTCTGGCAGGCCGGCATCGCGCGCGAGTACGCCCGCCCCGGCCAGTTCGTCACCACGTGCCTCTCCTACCACCACCCCGCGCTCGACGACGACGAGCTGACCGACGGCCTGGACGTCACCGCGGGCAACCCGTACTACGACATGCAGGACGCCCTCGCTCTGCCCGACCCCACGCCCGAGGACCACGAGCAGCAGTGGAAGACCAGCGGCGTCTGGGCGCTGTACCAGAGCGCCGACCGGATCTTCTCCTCCCGCCAGGAGCCGTTCCTGGTCACCGAGACCAACGCCCAGGCCATCAGCGGCACGTCGGAGAACCGGCCCGCCTTCGACGGCCAGTGGCGGCAGGCCGCCTGGGCCCTCGTCTCGCGCGGTGCGCGGATGATCGAGTACTGGCACTGGCACACCCTGCACTTCGGCGCCGAGACGTACTGGGGCGGCGTTCTGCCGCACAGCGGCAGGCCCGGCCGGGTGTACGCCGAACTCTCCCGCCTGGGCGTCGAGTTCGAGAAGGCGGGCGATGTGGTCGCCGGAATCGAGCCGGATGCCGACATCGCGATGGTCTTCTCGATGCCCAGCAAATGGCTGATGCAGAAGTACCCGCCGCTGGCGAAGCCGGACGGCACCCACGACGCGGCCTCCTACCACCGCGTCTTCGACCCGTTCTACCGCGGCGCCTTCGAGGCCGGCCGCCAGGTCCGGATCCTGCACGCCCGCCAACTGCACGACGCCCGCGGCGAGCGGGCGACGCCGGCACCCGACCTGGCGGCACGGCGCCACCCCGTGCTTGTGGTCCCCGGGCTCTACCTCGCCGAGGATTCGCTGCTGGACTGGCTCGTGGCCTACGCCGAGGCCGGCGGCCACCTCGTGCTCGGTCCCCGCACCGGCTACGCCGACCACGAGGCCCGGGCGCGCCACGAGACCGCTCCGCCGCGGCTCGCCGCCGCCGCGGGTGCGTGGTACGACGAGTTCAGCAACCTGGCCTCGGACCTCCCGCTGCGCATCGTCCCGGACAGTCCGCTGGAGCTTCCGGCGGGCGCGACCGCGACCCGGTGGGTCGAGGGCCTGACGGTCACCGACGCGACGGTGCTGGCCGGCTACGACCATCCGCACTTCGGCCGCTGGGCCGCCGTCACCACCCACGCCCGCGGCGCGGGCCGGGTGACCTGCGTCGGCACGGTGCCCGGACGCGACCTGGCCCGGGCGCTCGCCGCCTGGCTGGCCCCCGCTCCCGCGAGCGGCTGGCGCGATCTGCCCGCGTCCGTCACCGCCACCACCGGTACGGCACCCGACGGGCGCCGCGTCCATGTGGTCCACAACTGGAGCTGGCAGCCGGCCCGAGCCCTGGCTCCGGTGGACCTGGCCGACGTACTGGGCGGCCCCCCGGTGCCCGCCGGCGGGCCGGTCTCCCTCGGCGCCTGGGACGTGCGGGTCTTCGTCACGCGCTGAGATCAGGTGATCAAGGGCCTCGTGCTGCGGGTCCGGTGCTTCGGCACCGGGCCCGTTCCGCGTTTTCCCCTGCAGCCACCGGCTTCCAGAGCGCACCCACTACCTGCGGTTGCATATATGCCGCGCGTGCAACTATTGTGAGGTCACGCAAAGCGCTCACTCAAGCAATTACGGAAGGGTGGAGCCATGCCGCTCGCACTCCTCGCCCTCGCAGTCGGGGCCTTCGGTATCGGCACGACCGAGTTCGTGATCATGGGACTGCTGCCCGAGATCGCCGCCGACTACGGCGTCACCATCCCGACCGCGGGCCTGCTGGTCACCGGCTACGCGCTCGGTGTCGTCCTCGGCGCGCCGCTGCTCACCGTGCTCGGCAACAAGGTGAGCCGGAAGCGGATGCTCATGCTGCTGATGGGACTGTTCGTGATCGGCAACGTGGTCTCCGCGCTCGCCCCGACCTTCGGGATCATGCTGACCGGCCGCGTGATCGCCTCGCTCGCGCACGGGTCGTTCTTCGGCATCGGGTCCGTCGTCGCCGCCGGGCTGGTCGCGCCGGAGAAGAAGGCCGGCGCCATCGCCACCATGTTCACCGGGCTGACCGTCGCCAACATCGTGGGCGTGCCGCTGGGCACGTTCATCGGGCAGGCCGTGGGCTGGCGCACGACCTTCGCCATCGTCGCCGTGCTCGGCGTGGCCGGACTGCTCGGGATCGCGAAGCTCGTCCCCGCCATGCCACGGAGCGAGGGCGCGCGGCTGCGCGGCGAGCTGAAGTCCTTCCGTAACCCGCAGGTGCTGCTCGCGATGGCGATGACGGTGCTCGGCTTCGGTGGTGTGTTCGCCGCGATCACGTACATCGCCCCGATGATGACCCACGTGGCCGGCTACTCCGACGGCTCCGTGACCTGGCTGCTCGTGCTGTTCGGCATCGGCATGTTCCTGGGCAACCTGCTCGGCGGCCGGTACGCCGACCGCGCCCTGATGCCCATGCTGTACGCGACTCTCGGCGGCCTCGCGGTGGTGCTCGCGCTGTTCAGCCTCACCGCGCACGACAAGATCCTCGCCGCGATCACCATCCTGCTCGTCGGAGCGCTCGGCTTCGCCACGGTGCCGCCGCTGCAGAAGCGCGTCCTCGACCAGGCACACGGCGCGCCGACCCTGGCCTCGGCCGTCAACATCGGCGCCTTCAACCTCGGCAACGCGCTGTCCGCCTGGCTCGGTGGCCTCGTGATCGCCGCCGGCTTCGGCTACACCTCCCCGAACTGGGTGGGCGCCCTCCTCGCCGCCGCCGCGCTGGTCCTCGCCTTCTGGTCCGCCGCCCTGGAGCGCCGCTCCTCCACCCGTGCTGCCGTGCGTGAGCCCGAGGCCGCCGCGGCGCCCCTCCCCGTACACCACTGACCCCCGCTTCGCACCGCCTCCCAGGAGAAGTCATGAGCACCACCACCGCCGTCGCCCCGCTCACCACCGCGGACGCCGAGACACTGATCACCGCCGCCCGTCGCGCCGCCCAGGCGGCCGGGGTCACGGTCAGCGTCACCGTCCTCGACGCCGGCGGCCACCTGCTCGCCTTCCGGCGCGACGACCAGGCCGTCCTGATCTCCGGCGAGACCAGCACCCGCAAGGCGTACACCGCCCTCCAGCTGAATGCCGCGACCGCCGACCTGGTCGACCTGGTCAAGCCCGACGGCCCGTTCCACTCCCTGCCCACCGCGCTCGACCGGCCGCTGCTCTTCATCGCGGGCGGTCTCCCCGTCCACCGCGACGGGCGCATCGTCGGCGCGATCGGCGTGGGCGGCGGCGCACCGGAGCAGGACCACGGCTTCGCCGCCACCGCCCTCCGGGAGCTGTCCCGATGACCGAGACCAGCGCCCCCATCCGCACCCCGCAGGAGGTCTTCGCCGACCACGGCAACCGCCTCGGCACCGGCGACCTCGACCTGATCGGCGAGAACTACACCGAGGACGCGGTCCTCGTCACTCCCGAGGGCGTCCTGACCGGACGCGAGGGCGTGAAGGAGGGCATCGGCCGGCTCCTCGCCGACCTCCCGGGCGCCGACTGGCGGCTCACCCCGCAGTTCGCCGGGAACATCCTGTTCCTGCAGTGGTCCGCCGCCACCGCCACTCACCAGGTCACCGACGGCGTCGACACCTTCGTCTTCCGTGACGGTCTCATCAGCGCCCAGACCGTCCGCTACACCCTCTCCCCGCGCTCGCCGCGCGCCAAGTGAAGGAACACCCGCACACCATGGCATCCTCCGCCGCCCCCACCCCTGCCGTCCCCACCGTCACGCTCGGCAACGGCGTCGAGATCCCGCAGCTCGGCTTCGGCGTCTTCCAGGTCCCCGACGACGCGACCACCGCCGCCGTCACCGCCGCCCTGGAGACCGGCTACCGCAGCATCGACACCGCCGCGATCTACGGCAACGAGGCCGGCGTCGGCCGCGCCCTCGCCGCCTCCGGACTGCCCCGCGAGGAGCTGTTCGTCACCACCAAGCTGTGGAACGCCGACCAGGGGTACGACGCCACGCTCCGCGCCTTCGACGCGAGCCTCGCCGAGCTGGGCCTCGACTACGTCGACCTGTACCTGATCCACTGGCCGGCCCCGGCCCGCGACCTGTACCGCGACTCGTGGCGGGCCCTGGAGCGCCTCGCCGAGGAGGGCCGCGTCCGCGCCGCCGGCGTCTCCAACTTCCAGCCCGGCCACCTGCTGCGGCTGCTCGACGGCGCCACGCTGACCCCGGCCGTCAACCAGATCGAGCTGCACCCCGGCCTGCAGCAGGCCGAGCTGCGGGCGTTCCACGCCGACCACGAGATCGCCACCGAGGCGTGGAGCCCGCTCGCCCAGGGCGCCGTCCTCGACGACCCGGCCGTCACGGCCGTCGCCGACCGGTACGGCAAGTCCGCCGCCCAGGTCGTCATCCGCTGGCACCTGCAGCTCGGCAACATCGTCATCCCCAAGTCGGTCACCCCGGCCCGGATCCGCGAGAACTTCGAGGTCTTCGACTTCGCGCTGACGGACGAGGAGATGCGGGCCATGGCCGCGCTCGACCGCGGGCTGCGCACCGGCCCGCACCCGGACGAGCTCAACTGACCCTTTCGCCACCCCCGCCCGGAGCGACCGAGTTCGGTGCGGTCAGGTGACGAGGAGCGACACGACCGCGAGGAGCACCACCGCCGCCAGGGCGATCGCCGCGAACTGCCAGACCCTGCGCCGGGAGGGCAACCGGAGCACGTACGGCGTGGTCGTCGTCGGGATCACGAAGTAGTCGTGCGGGTCCTCGGCGAAGGTCACCCGGGCGACGGAGAGGTGGCGCACGGAGATCCGGCGGGTGATCTCGCCGGGGCGGGGGCGCAGCCGCGGGGCCAGCAGGCGGGCGACCTCGGCGGCGGTGCCGGCCGGCAGGGGCGCCTGCTCGCCGGAGGCCTTCACGGGCGTCCAGTCGCCGCGATCCCGGGCCTGCCGGCCGGCGCGGTACGGGAGTTCGTTGCCGGGTGTGATCCTTTCCGTGTCCGGCTTCCATTCGATGACGCCCTCGGTCCAGGTCACGATCCGGCCCGTACCGGCGCAGCGGTCGCACGGCCCCGTACCGTCGCCGGAGCACTTGGGGCAGGTGCGCGTCCCCTTCCCGCCGCATCGTGAGCAGTGCTGCTTGCCGCGCCCGCCGCAGGTGGCACACGCGGAGTCCCGGGCGCCGCACTGCCGGCAGGTGACGCGATCCTCCTTGTCCCGGCCGGTTCCGTCGGATCCCCCGGGTCCGTCGGGTCCGTCGGTCCTGCCTGGGGTCTTACGGGTGCGGCGGCCGGTGCCGTCGCACCGCAGGCAGCTGTCGAGGCCGCGGCACGTCTCGCAGGTCACCCACGGCTCGCAGCGCAGATCGCCCGCTCCCTGACAGCGCCCGCACTGGACGATGCCGTTGCTGCAGGCGTCGCAGGACCGGTCCCGCACGGTCCCGCGCCGCACGAGCGTGTGGGTGACCCGGGTCGCCGGGTCGCGCGGGGCCGGGATCACGTGCTCGTCGATGTCGGACTCGTACACCGGCCGCTCGGACAGGTCGACGGGGCCCCGGTGCACTTGCGCCTTCTCACTGCGGCTCTCGATGCTGCGCACGATCTCCCCCTCCACCAGGAGGTGCCGGGTGATCTTCGCTTCCTCCGGGCGAAGCGCCCGCGACGATGCATCACGCTGCTTCAGGCTGCGCCGCACCGCCGCGAGAACGTCCTCGTCACTCAGCACGCTTTCCCAACCCCCTTGGTCCTCCGACGCCGTGTGCGACACGCGAGACGTACCCACAAGGGGCGCTTGCCATGACTCCGAATGGATGCGCTCGTTCCGGCGGTTTGGCTGAACTGCGTGTAGACCAAATAGATGCCTGAGGCATGTAGTGGAGATCGCACCACCGACCGAAGCGCCAGAACCGCCGACCGCCGTATGCGAGGTCCCCATGACCGAAGCCGTGGCCTTTCCCCAGGACCGCACCTGCCCCTACCACCCCCCGACCGCCTACGACCCGCTCCGCGAGGAACGCCCGCTGTCCCGGGTGACCCTGTGGGACGGACGCGAGGTGTGGATCGTCACCGGACACCAGGCCGCGCGGGCACTGCTCGCCGACCAGCGCCTGTCCACCGACTCCACCCGCACCGACTTCCCCCTGCCGACGGAACGCGCCACGGCCCTGCGCCGCCGCCGGCGCGCCGCGCTGCTCGGATGGGACGACCCCGAGCACAACACCCAGCGCCGCATGCTGATCCCGAGCTTCACGCTCCGCCGGGCGGAGGGGCTGCGGCCGCGCATCCAGGCGATCGTGGACCGACTGCTCGACGCCATGGAGGCGGCGGGGCCGACGGCCGAGCTGGTGAGCGCGTTCGCGCTGCCGGTGCCGTCCATCGTGATCTGCGAACTCCTCGGTGTGCCGTACGAGGACCACGAGTTCTTCGAAGAGCAGTCCCGGCGGCTGCTGCGCGGGCCGACGGCCGCCGACACCGAAGCGGCGCTGAAGCAACTCGAGGACTACCTGGGCGACCTGATCGACCGCAAGCGCGCCGAGCCGGGCGAGGGGGTCCTCGACGACCTGGTCGCCCGCCAGGTCCAGGACGGCGGGCCCGACCGGCAGGAGCTGGTGCAGCTGGCGACGATCCTGCTGGTCGCCGGGCACGAGACGACCGCGAACATGATCTCGCTCGGTACGTACACGCTGCTGCGCCACCCGTCCCGCCTCGCGGAACTGCGCGCGGACCCCGGGCTCGTACCGGCGGCGGTGGAGGAGCTGCTGCGGTTCCTGTCCATCGCCGACGGGCTGCTGCGGGTCGCGCGCGAGGACGTGGAGGTGGCGGGCGTCGTGATCCGGGCGGGCGAGGGCGTGGTGTTCTCGACGTCCGTGATCAACCGGGACGGTTCCGTGTACGCGGATCCGGACACCCTGGACTGGTCGCGGCCGGCGCGGCACCACGTGGCGTTCGGGTTCGGGATCCACCAGTGCCTGGGGCAGAACCTGGCGCGGATGGAGCTGGAGATCGCACTCGGGACGCTGCTGCGCAGGCTCCCGGGGCTGCGGCTCGCGGCGCCGGCCGAGGAGATCCCGTTCAAGCCGGGGGACACGATCCAGGGGATGCTCCGGCTCCCCGTGACGTGGTGATCCGGCACATCGTGACCGGCGCACCGCGACCCGGCACACCGCGACCCGGCACATCGTGATTCGGCCACGGTGATCCGACACAAACCGAGAGGAAACCTGCGGATGCGCATCTCCATCGACACCGGTGTCTGTATCGGGGCCGGCCAGTGCGCGCTGGTCTCGCCCGACGTCTTCACCCAGGACGACGACGGCTTCGGCACGGTCGTACCCGGTCGTGAGGACGGTTCGGGCGGGCCGCTCGTACGGGAGGCCGCGCGGGCCTGTCCCGTGCAGGCGATCACGGTCGCCGAGTAGGACGACCGGAGGCGGAAGCCCGGCACCATACCAGCCCGACCCGGCTCCCATGCGGTATTCGACTACTCTCCACACTTGCGCATGTTCGTACGGTAGTCATGGGGGCCGGGAGGAAACACCTTGGTCTTCAGTCTGAGTCGCCGCCGGAAGTCTGTCCCGGCGCCCGTGCACACCCCTGCCCCAGCCCCCGTCCCTGCCCCCGCTCCTCTTGCCGGCTCCGTCCCCGCGAGCAGCGGCTGCCCCTACGCGGCGGGCGCTGCGAGCGGGGCTCCCGCCGCCCCGGTCCGGAGCCCGCTGCCGTGGGTGGACCGGCTGCATGCGGTGGACTTCGTCCGCCGGTTCCATCAGGAGCAGCCGCACGCGGGGGGCGTGGCGGCGGCGGAACGGCGGATACGTGAGGTGCTGGCCGAGATCGACCGGACCGGCACCTACGAACACACCCCGGAGGAGCTCGCCTTCGGCGCCCGCGTCGCCTGGCGCAACGCGGCACGCTGCATCGGCAGGCTGTACTGGCGCAGCCTCGTCGTACGGGACCTGCGGCACGTCACGGACGCGGACGACATGGCGGCCGAGTGCTTCGAGCATCTGCGGCTCGCCGGGAACGCCGGCCGGATCCGGCCGGTCGTGTCGATCTTCGCGCCGGACCGGCCGGGGCGGCCCGCGCCGCGGATCGTCAACGACCAGCTGGTCCGCTACGCCGGTCACCGCACGCCCGACGGGCGCTGGATCGGCGACCCGCGCGGCGCGGAGATGACCGCGCGGGCACGGGAGTTGGGCTGGAAACGGGACGAAGAGCCGTTCCAGGTACTGCCGTTGATGGTGCAGGAGCGCCCCGGAGCGGACGCGCCCCGGCCCGAGTGGTACGAACTGCCGGACGACAGCGTGCTCGAGGTGCCGCTGTCCCATCCCGAGCACGCGTGGTTCGCGGCACTCGGCCTGCGCTGGTACGCGGTGCCGGCGATCAGCGACATGATCCTGGAGATCGGCGGCGTACGGTACCCGGCGGCGCCGTTCAACGGCTGGTACATGGGCACCGAGATAGGCGCCCGGAACCTCGCGGACACCGAACGCCTCGACCTGCTCCCGGTGGTGGCCGACCGCCTCGGCCTCGACCGCTCGTCGGAGCGCACGCTGTGGCGGGACCGGGCGCTGGTCGAGCTCAACGTGGCGGTGCTGCACTCCTTCCAGGAGGCGGGGGTGACGATGGCCGACCATCACACCGAGTCGGAGCGCTTCATCCGCCACATCGCCCAGGAGAGCCGCCAAGGCCGCCCGACCCCCGCCGACTGGAGCTGGATCGTCCCGCCGCTCTCCGCCTCGACGACCCCGGTCTTCCACCGCTACTACGACCCGGTCGACCCGGCGCTCCGGCCGGCGTTCCTCCCGCGCGGGTCGTAGGGCACGGACGTTCGCCTATCCTGCTCGCGAAGACCTACGGGGGAATCGACGGGAACGGGGGAAATCGTATGAACTGGATCTGGGTGGTGGCCATCCTGTTCTGGACGGGCGGGTTCGCATGGATCGCCGACAACGCCCGCACGGCGCTCAAGCACCGCCACGAGCGCAAGATGGAGCTTCTCGAGTCGGCGCGGCAGGAGCGGCTGGCGATCGAGTCGGCGAACCGGGGGCCCGAGCCGGTCTGCGGGTGCACGCACCACCTGGCGAAGCACGACAAGCAGGGCCGGTGCCACGAGCGCGTGGAGATTCCGGTCGCCTGGGACGAGAACAAGAAGCCGCTGCGCTACGAGGCCGGGCAGTGCAACTGCCAGCAGTACGTGGGGCCGCAGCCGCTGTCGCAGGTGTACGCGGAGGAGCTGACCGACCTGTAGATGCCGGCCCGACCGAGCAGCGGTGAGCCCCCGGGAGTCGACGTCCAGGGGCGGCTGCCGGGCG
>NZ_JBSGIW010000071.1:0-44875 GCF_053605265.1 Streptomyces sp. NPDC003943
GCCGGCACCGCTTTCCCCACCCGCGGCTGGGGGGGGCGGGGGGGGGGGGTGTCACCCCCCCCGACCCTGTGGGGCCGCCCGCGGCCCTCGGCGGGGCGCGGGGTAACGGGGGGGCCCCCACCCCGGGGGGGGCGCCCCCCCTCTTCCGTATCCGGGACCCGGGATCCGGGACCCCGGCTACGAGATCCGGGATCCTGGCTACGGGATCCAACGTCCCAGATCCGATATACCGATGGTTGATACGGGATCCCGGACGTTGGATCCAATGCAGTGGATCCAACATCTCGGATCCACTATCCGATCCGCCCTCAGCCCTCCGCCGGCACCGGCGTCGGCACCGCCGCCGCCCCCGGTTCCTTGCGCAGCGTCGGGGCCGTGTCCGCGTCCAGGTCAGGCTCCAGGGCGAGTTCCGTGGCCGCGCCCGTGGCCGTCCGGCGCTCGGGCAGCAGTTCCAGGACCGCCTGGCGGTGTGCCTCGCTGGTGGCGTCGTCGTACGGGTCCGGGGTGGCCGGCACCTGGAGGCGGAGTACCGGGCCGGTGCCGAGGCGGGCGTAGCCGCGGCCCGGCGGGACGTCGGGGACCGGGGTGGTGTGCGGGCGGGTGCCGAGGACGGCGGCGATCTGGTCGGGGGCGGCGGGGCCGAGCACGACCCGGGCGCGGGTGTGGCTCCGTACCGTCTCCGTCAGCGCGTCCAGGCTGTCGAACTGTTCCGCGACCACGACGGTGACCTGCGCGGCGCGCCCGTGCCGGAGCGGCAGCTGGAGCAGGTCCTGCGGGTCGGGGCGGCCGTCGGCGGCGGCGAGGTCGCCGAGGACGCTCGGCCGGTCGAGCAGGATCCAGAGCGGGCGCCGGGTGTCCTCGGGGGCCGGGTGGCCGGACTGGCGGGCCCGGTTGGCGGCGACGAGCCGGCGTTCGGTCTCGTGCGCGGCCCACTCCAGGCTGGCGAGGGCGCCCGCGAGTCCGCACTCGACGGCGAGCACGCCGTCCCGGCCGACCAGGCACGCGTACTCGCCGGTGCCGCCGCCCTCGATGACGAGGACGTCACCGTGCGGCAGCGCCTGGAGCGCGATCGAGCGGAGCAGGGAGGTGGTGCCGCTGCCGGGCTGGCCGACGGCGAGCAGGTGCGGCTCGGTGGAGCGGGGGCCGGTGCGCCAGACCACGGCCGGGGCGTCCTCCGTCCCGTCGGAGGCGCGGACCGGCACGGTCCGCTGCACGGCGTCGGCGTCGGTGAAGCCGAGCACGGTCTCGCCGGGCACGGTGACGAAGCGCTGGGCGGCGATGGTGGTGGGCAAGGCGGGCAGCACCCGCATGGTGAGCCGGTTGCCCTCCTCGTCCCAGTCGAAGAGGTACTCGCGGCCGCGCCCCGACTTGGCGTGCAGCAGCTGCTCGACGCGCGCCCGGGCGGCGGGCTCGCCGTCGGTGAAGTACGGGGGGTAGGAGATGCGCAGCCGGGTGAGCCGCCCGTCCTCGTCGAAGGCGTGGTCGCCGAAGGCGGCGGCCCAGTCGCCGCCGTGCGCGAAGAGCGGCTCGGGGTCCTCGGGCAGCGACAGATAGGGCACCAGGGCCTCGTAGAGGCCCTTGAGCCGGGCGATCTCGGCGTCGTCCGGCCCGGTCTTGACGACCGGGCGCTCACGCCCCTGCCAGGCGGCCGCGCCCATCAGCGCGACGAGCGCGAGGAGCGGTCCGTACGGCACGAGGGCGACGACCAGGACGCAGGCCGCGACCAGGAACAGCGTGGGACCACGCCGCTCTTTGGGGGTCGCGGCCCACTTGGCGCGCGCGGTCGCGGCCAGCTTCCGCAGACCACGCGAGATGGTGATCAGCGGATGGAGCACGTCGGTGGCGCTGTCGGCGGCCGTGCGCGCGATCTCTCGGCTGCGAGCGATCTGTGCGGTGCCGCTGCTCAGAATGCGGGGGAGTGGTCGCCGGGCCACGTCGTACTCCTGGAGTGATGGAAGGGGTGGAGAGGCGTCAGAACTTGATCCCGCCGAGGAGGCTGGCGAGGCTCTGGCCGCCGGCGGTGATGCTCGGCGCGATGGCGGTGCCCGCCAGGTAGAACCCGAAGAGCGAGCAGACCAGCGCGTGCGAGACCTTGAGGCCGTCCTTCTTGAAGAACAGGAAGGAGACGATGCCGAGCAGGACGACGACTGAGAAGGACAGGATCATGAGCGGTTCTCCTGGTTGAGGGGACAGTCACGATGAGTCCTTCCAGATTCACGGCAAGTATCTATATGACTAAAGGTGCAAATGGGTGAATCGTTCGCGTTTTCACTTGACCGGCGGATGCCGGGTCCCTCGTCGGGTGGCGAAACGCATGGTTTGCGGTAGTGCGCCCCGCTGTCGCGGACCGCGAACATCCTTGCCGCGGACAGGCCCCCTCATGTCGTGTCGCGGGCAGTACCCTGTCGATTCACTCGTACGGCCGCGCTTGCCGTGCGTCGCAGGTCAAGCAGGCAACAGGTAGCAGGCCGAGCAGTTAGCAGGTCGAGCACGAAGGGCGGTTGTGAACCATGAGCGAGAACGAGACCCCGGACCCCGAGGTCGTCGAGCTGGCCTCCAAGGTCTTCGACCTCGCGCGCACCGGCGACGCGGTGACCCTCGCCGCCTACCTCGACGCCGGTGTTCCGGCGAACCTCAGCAACGAGAAGGGCGACTCGCTCGTCATGCTCGCCGCGTACCACGGCCACCCCGAGGCGGTGACCGCCCTGCTGACCCGCGGCGCCGACGCCGACCGCGCCAACGACCGCGGCCAGACCCCGCTCGCCGGCGCCGTCTTCAAGGGCGAGGACGCCGTCGTCCGGGCCCTGCTCGCCGGCGGGGCGAATCCGGAAGCCGGGACTCCGTCCGCCGTGGACACGGCGCGGATGTTCGGCAAGGCCGAACTCCTGGAGCTGTTCGGAGCTTGGTGAACGCGGGCTGAACCCCAGGTGAGACGGTGCCGTAAATGTGGTCGCGGTGGCGAAATGGGTGGGTCATCATGACGTCGGGCCCGGATGGGGCCACCGACGAGAGGCAGAGGAAGATGGTCACTGGCAAGCGCAGGACGACGGGCGGCCCGACATGTTGCCGCACGGCCTAGGCGAACAGCCTGACCCGGTTCATCCCGGATTCCCCCCGGTCGTGTCGACAGCTTGATGTGAGGCGTCTTCCATGTTCGATCCAGTCATAGCGCCGAGCGGCACCCTGCTCGGTCTGCTGCAGCGGGGCCGCGGCGACGGCACCCTGCACGCGCTCGCCGCGCCACGTGCCGAGGCCCTCGCGGCCCTCAACCACTGCGTGCTCGACGACCCCCGCCAGGACTGGCGGGTCGAGAACCGCTCCCTCTACTACGCCCGGCTCTACCTGGACCTCGCCGGAGGTCTGGAGGAGATCGAGGCGCACCTCTTCGGCGCCGAGGACCACCTCGACGACGAGGAGTCAAGGACGGGGCTCGCGCTCTCCGTCCTCGGCCACCTGGCCTCGTACGGACGCCAGGACGCCCTGCTGCTTCTGCGGCGCTACGCCGCCGCCGGGACCAACTGGGCGTGGGCCCTGGACGAGCTCGCGCTGCGCGACGACGACGCGGGCCTGCGCTCCCTCGCCCTGCCCGTGCTCGCCCGCTTCCCGGCCACCGCCGAGGGCGAGGCCGAGCTCGCCGCCACCGTCCGCGACGCCTACGAGCCGCGGCCCTGGCGCCTGTGGGCCGAGGACCCGCGCGAATCCGTGGGCGCCCGCATCCGGGCCGCCCGCGAACAGGGCTCATTCGACCGCTGGCAGCGGCAGCTGACCCCGACCGGGCCACGCCCCGGCTGGAGCGTCCGGGCCGTCCTCGACTGGGCCCAGGAGGGCCACGAGCGCGGCGCCGAGCTGTACCTGCCCGCCGCCCGCTGCCTGGTCGCCGTCGCCGGCCCCGAAGACCGCGGCGCCATCCTCGACGCGGCCCGCAGCGGCCCCGACGGCGCCCGCTGCGCCGCCCTGCACTACCTCGCCGAGGCCCAGGACCCCGCCGTCCTCGACCTCGTCGAACTCGCCGTCAACGACGGCCCGCGCCTCGTCGCGGACGCCGCCGTCGCCGCGTACCGGCGGATGAGCGGCGAGGCCGCCGTCGACCGGGCCCGCGGCTGGATCCACCGCCCCGACGCGCTCGGCGCCGCCGCGGCCGGGACGCTCGCCTGCCGCGGCGGCTCCGAGGACTCCCCCCTCGTCCTCGGCGCCCTCCGCGAGACGATCCGCTCCCAGGGCCCCGACGCCCCCGCGCTCTACCCCCTCGTCGACGGCGCCGGCCGGCTGGGCATCGCCTGCGCCGCGCCCGTACTGCGTCACGTCTACCGCGAGACCTCCTCCTCCGAGCTGCGCGGCCGCACCGCCCGCGCCCTCGCCGCCACGGACGCCGGCTTCCCCACCGGCTTCGCCGTCGAATGCCTGTGGGACTGCGAGGAGACCACCCGCGAGGTCGCGGCCCTGCACGCCGAGACCGGTGACGTCCGGGTCGCCGAGCGACTGCGCCGCCTCGCCGCCGACCCCGCCGAGGAGGCGGAGGTCCAGACGGCCGTGCGCCAGCGGATAGGACCGGACCTGGACCTCCAGGTCTAGGGTCCGCACGCCCCCTCGGGGCTCCGCGCCTCCGCGGTACGACGGGGGTGGCCGCTTCCGGCCATCCCCGCGGCCGACCGGGCGCCGGCGTCCGCCGTGCCGTCGGTGCGGTAAACGCTCATGGGACGTTCCCCGCCCGTCCAGATCCACTTTGACGGGGACACGCCGAACGCGACGAGAACACCCGTATGCGTGTCGTCATCGTCACCGAGTCCTTCCCGCCCGATGTCAACGGCGTGGCCCACACCACCCTGCAGACCGCCCGCCACCTCGTCCGCCGTGGACACGACCCGCTCGTGGTCGCCCCGGCCGTACCCGTCCCCACCGCCGCCACGGACCCGGACGCCGACGCGCCGTGCCCCGTCGTACGGGTGCCCTCGCTGCCGCTGCCCGGCTATCCGCAGGTGCGGGTGGCGCTCCCCAGCCGCCGGGTGGCCCACACCATCGCCGCCCACCGCGCGGACATCGTGCACCTGGCCAGCCCCTTCGTGCTCGGCGTGCGCGGGATGACCGCCGCCGCCCGGCTCGGGCTGCCCGCCGTCGCCGTCTACCAGACCGATCTCGCCGGCTACGCCCGTACGTACGTGGGCGGCGGCGAGTCCGCCGCCTGGCGCCGGCTGCGGGCCGTGCACGGCGCGGCCGACCGGACCCTCGCGCCCTCGACCGCCGCCGCGCGCGACCTGGAGGCGCACGGGATCGGGCGGGTCCGGATCTGGCGCCGCGGGGTCGACACCGCGCGCTTCCGGCCGGAGCTGCGCGACGCGGCGCTGCGGCGCGAGCTCGCGCCGGACGGGGAGACGCTCGTCGGATACGTGGGGCGGCTCGCGCCCGAGAAGCGGGTGGAGCTGCTCGCGGCGGCGTGCGGGCTGCCCGGGACCCGGGTCGTGGTCGTCGGCGACGGCCCCAGCGAGCCGGGGCTGCGGGCGGCGCTGCCCGGCGCCGTCTTCCTGGGCCGCCGCACCGGCGACGAGCTCGCGCGGATCTTCGCCTCGCTCGACGTGTTCGCGCACACCGGCCCGTACGAGACGTTCTGCCAGACCGTGCAGGAGGCCATGGCGAGCGGCGTCCCGGTCGTCGCGCCCGCCGCCGGCGGCCCCCTCGACCTGGTCGCCCACCGCCGCACCGGACTCCTCGTCCTGCCCGAGGACGCGGGCGCGCTGCGGGAGGCCGTCGCCTCGCTGGCCGCCGCTCCGACGCTCCGGGCCGCGTACGGCAGGGCCGGGCGCGCCGCGGTCGAACAGCGCACCTGGGAGGCGGTCGGCGACGAGCTGATCGGCCACTACCTGGAGGTGCTGCGGCAGCGGACGGCGGTGGCGGCGTGAACGACACCCGTCGCGGCACCCCCCGCGGCCGCCAGCACGACGACCAGCACGGCGAGCACCGAGGCGAGGGCGAGCACCGAGGCGACGGCACGCGGCAAGGTGACGGCACGCGGCACGGCGACGGCACGCGTGGCGGCGACCGTCGCGGCGCCCGTGGCCCGCTCCGGATCGTGCGGCTCGCCAACTTCGTCACCCCCACCTCCGGCGGCCTGCGCACCGCCCTCGATCAGCTCGGCCGCGGCTACCTGGCCGCCGGTCACGAACCCGTCCTCGTCGTCCCCGGCGACCGGCCGGGCGACCGGGAGACCGAGCAGGGCCGGGTGATCACCCTGCCCGGCCCCCAGCTGCCCGGCACCGGCGGCTACCGCGTCCTCGCCGACCGCCGTCGGCTGCGCCGGCTCCTGGAGGAGCTCGCCCCCGACCGCCTGGAGGTCTCCGACCGGACCACCCTGCGCTGGACCGGGGAGTGGGCCCGGCGCGCCCGGGTGCCCTCCGTGATGGTCTCCCACGAGACCGCCGACGGGGTGCTCCGCACCTGGGGCCTGCCCGCGCCGGTCGCGGCCCGGGCGGCCGACCGGCTCAACCGCCGTACCGCGTGGGTGTACTCGCGGATCGTCTGCACCACCGAGTGGGCCGAGCGGGAGTTCGTACGGATCGGGGCGCGCAACGTCGTCCGCGCGCCGCTCGGCGTCGACCTGGACCGCTGCCGGCCCGGGCGGCACAGCACCGCACTGCGGGCGAGGTACGCGGCCGGCGAGCCGGTGCTGCTCGTGATGTGCTCCCGGCTCTCCGTGGAGAAGCGCCCCGGCACCGCCCTCGACGCCCTCGCCGTGCTGCGCGCCCAGGGGCTGCGGGCCGTGCTCGTGGTGGCCGGTGACGGACCGCTGCGCGGCGCCCTGGAGCGCCGGGCCCGGGAGCAGCGGCTGCCGGTCCGGTTCCTCGGCCATGTCGGCGACCGCGAGGAGCTGGCCGATCTGCAGGCCGCGGCCGACGTGTGCCTCGCCCCGGGGCCCGCCGAGACGTTCGGCCTCGCCGCCCTGGAAGCCCTCGCCTGCGGCACCCCCGTCGTCTGCAGCGCCTCCTCGGCGCTCCCCGAGGTCGTCGCCGACGCGGGCGCCTGCGCCGCCGACGACCCGGTCTCCTTCGCCCGCGCCGTCCGCACGGTCCTCGCCCGCGACGAACCCGCCCGCCGGGCCGCCGCGCGCGGCCGCGCCGAACTCTTCTCCTGGCCCCGCGCCACCGCCGCCTTCCTCGCCGCCCACGACGCCCGCCAGGAGGCGCTGCGATGACCGCCGGCCGCTCCGACGTGGCGGAGAAGGCCGCGCCGCCGCGCGCGCCCCGGCTCACCCGGTTCGCCGTGCTCGGCGACTCCCTCAGCGAGGGCGTCGGCGACCGCGTCGGGGACGCCTGGCGCGGCTGGGCCGCGCTGCTCGCCGAAAGCCTTGCCGGCGAGCACGGGCGGGTCGCCTTCAGCAACCTCTCGTCGAGCGGGGCGCAGAGCCGGGACGTCGTCGAGACGCAGCTGCCCGCGGCGCTCGCGCTGCGGCCCCAGCTCGCGTCCGTCGTCGTCGGCGTCAACGACACCCTGCGCCGCACCTTCGACATCGGCCTGCTCGCGCGCCGCCTCGACCGGGTCTGCGCCGAACTCACCGCGACCGGCACCGTGCTGCTCACCGCCTGTCTGCCCGACCCCGGGCGGATGCTCGGCCTGCCCGCGCCGCTCGCCCGGCCCCTCGCCCGCCGCCAGCGGGCCGTCAACGCCGTCGTGCACGAACTGTCCGCCCGCTACGGCGCCGTCCATCTGCACCTGGACGCGCCCGCCTGGACCGACGACCGCACCCTGTGGAGCGCCGACCGGCTGCACCCCGGCGAGCGCGGCCACCGCACCATCGCCGCCGCCTTCCACGCCCTGCTCCGCGAGCGCGGCCTCGCCCACGGCGAGCCGCCCTCGCGCGAACCCCGGCAACCGCCGCCCACCCGCGCCGACGCCGTGCTCTGGCTGGCGACGGCCGGCACCGCCTGGGTCGTACGCCGCTGCGGCGACCTGCTGCCCCAGCTGCTCGTCCTCGCCGCCACCGAGGTCCGGCACGCCGCCACCGGCACCCGCGACCGCCTCGACGCGCGCGCCGAGCACGCCCTCGCACAGGCCCTGGCGGCCACAATGAGGGCATGACCGGACGCTGGGAGTTCTGGATCGACCGCGGCGGCACCTTCACCGACGTCGTGGGCCGGCGCCCCGACGGGCGGCTCGTCACCCGCAAACTGCTCTCCCACGACCCCGCCCGGCCCGACGACGCCGCCGTCGCCGGCATCCGGCTGCTGCTCGGCCTCGGCCCCGGCGAGGCCGTGCCCGCCGACCGGGTCGCCGTCGTCAAGATGGGCACCACCGTCGCCACCAACGCCCTCCTGGAGCGCCGCGGCGAACCCACCGTCCTGCTGATCACCAGCGGCTTCCGCGACGCCCTCCGCATCGCCTACCAGAACCGGCCGCGCCTCTTCGACCGGCACATCGTGCTGCCCGAGGCCGTGTACGCGCGCGTGATCGAGGTCCCCGAACGGGTCGACGCCCACGGCGAGACCGTCACCCCGCTCGACGAGGACGCCGTCGCCGCCGCCCTCGCCGCCGCCCACCGCGACGGCCTGCGCTCCGCCGCCGTCGTCCTGCTGCACGGCTACCGCCACCCCGCCCACGAGACCCGCGTCGCCGAACTCGCCCGCGCCGCCGGCTTCACCCAGGTCAGCTGCTCCCACGAGGTCAGCCCGCTCATCAAGCTCGTCCCGCGCGGCGACACCACCGTCGTCGACGCCTACCTGTCGCCGATCCTGCGCCGGTACGTCGACGAGGTCGCCCGCGAACTCGCCGGCATCCGCCTGATGTTCATGCAGTCCAACGGCGGCCTGCGCGAAGCCGCCCACTTCCGCGGCAAGGACGCCGTCCTCTCCGGCCCCGCCGGCGGCGTCGTCGGCATGGCCCGCACCTCCGAACAGGCGGACTTCGACCGGGTCATCGGCTTCGACATGGGCGGCACCTCCACCGACGTGTCGCACTACGCGGGCGAGTTCGAGCGTGAACTCGGCACCCAGGTCGCCGGGGTGCGGATGCGCGCCCCGATGATGAGCATCCACACCGTCGCCGCGGGCGGCGGCTCCGTCCTCCACTACGACGGCGCCCGCTACCGGGTCGGCCCCGACTCGGCCGGCGCGGTCCCCGGGCCCGCCTGCTACCGGCGCGGCGGCCCGCTCACCGTCACCGACGCCAACGTGATGCTCGGCCGGATCCAGCCGGACCACTTCCCGGCCGTGTTCGGCGACGACGGCGACCAGCCGCTCGACGCCGACGTCGTCCGCGAGAGGTTCACCGCGCTCGCCGCCGAGGTCGGCGGCGGCCGCACCCCCGAGCAGGTGGCCGCCGGCTTCCTGGAGATCGCCGTCCTCAACATGGCCAACGCCGTCAAGAAGATCTCCGTCCAGCGCGGCCACGACATCACCCGCTACGCCCTCACCAGCTTCGGCGGCGCCGGCGGCCAGCACGCCTGCGCCGTCGCCGACGCGCTCGGCATCGACACCGTCGTCGTACCGCCGCTCGCCGGCGTCCTCTCCGCGTACGGGATCGGGCTCGCCGACGCCACCGCCATGCGCGAACGGTCGGTCGAGGCCGAACTCGACGCCGACGGCACCGCCGAACGCGTCGACCGGCTGTGCGCCGAACTCACGGACCGCACGAGCGAGGAGCTGCGCGCCGACGGACTGCCCGACGAGGCGATCACCACCCGCGCGCGCGTACTGCTCCGTTACGCCGGTACCGACGCGAGCCTGCCGGTACCGCTCGCTCCAGCAGAAGCGATGAAAACCCGGTTCACAGCCCTCCATCGTGACCGGTACGCCTTCACCATGGACGTGCCGATCGTCGTCGAGGCCGTCTCCGTGGAGGCCGTCGGAACCGCCGGACCGCACGGCCCCGTCGTCGTCCCCACAGGCCGGCCCGAAGGCCCCCGTGAGGGCGCCCCCGCCGCCCGCGCCACCGTCACCATGTACAGCGGCGGAGTGCCCGCCGACACCCCGCTGCACCACCGCGAGGACCTGCGCCCCGGCGACACCGTCACCGGCCCCGCGATCCTCGCCGAGGCCGACGCCACCACCGTCGTCGACCCCGGCTGGGCCGCCACCGCCGGCGAGGGCGGCCACCTGCTGCTGCGCCGCGTCACCCCGCGCCCTGCCCGCACCGCCGCCGGCACCGACGTCGACCCCGTCCTCCTGGAGGTCTTCAACAACCTCTTCATGGCGATCGCCGAGCAGATGGGCGTCCGCCTGGAGAACACCGCCCACTCCGTCAACATCAAGGAACGCCTCGACTTCTCCTGCGCGCTCTTCGACCCCGACGGCAACCTCATCGCCAACGCCCCCCACATCCCCGTCCACCTCGGCTCCATGGGCGAGTCCATCAAGGAGGTGCTGCGCCGCAACGAGGGCGGGCTGCGCCCCGGCGACGTGTACGCCATCAACGACCCGTACCACGGCGGCACCCACCTCCCCGACGTCACCGTCGTCACCCCCGTCTTCGACGAGGGAGGGAGCGAACTGCGCTTCCTCGTCGCCTCCCGCGGCCACCACGCCGAGATCGGCGGCATCACCCCCGGCTCCATGCCCGCCTTCAGCCGCACCGTCGACGAGGAGGGCGTCCTCTTCGACAACTGGCTCCTGGTCCGCGACGGCAGGTTCCGCGAGGCCGAGACCCGCGCGCTGCTCACCGGCGCCCCGTACCCCTCGCGCGACCCCGACACCAACCTCGCCGACCTGCGCGCGCAGATCGCCGCCAACGAGAAGGGCATCGAGGAACTCCGCAAGACCGTCGCCCAGTTCGGCCTGGACGTCGTCCACGCCTACATGCGGCACGTGCGCGCCAACGCCGAGGAGTCCGTGCGCCGGATCGTCGCCGGGCTCAGCGACGGCTCCTGCCGCTACGAGACCGACGGCGGCGCCGTCGTCCAGGTCGCCGTCCGCGTCGACCGCGCACAGCGCTCCGCCGTCCTCGACTTCACCGGCACCTCACCCCAGCAGGACGGCAACGCCAACGCGCCCACCTCCGTCGTCATGGCCGCCGTCCTCTACGTCTTCCGCACCCTGGTCGCCGACGACATCCCGCTCAACAGCGGCTGCCTGGAGCCCCTCGACGTCCGCGTCCCGCCCGGCTCCATGCTCGCCCCCGCCCACCCCGCCGCCACCGTCGCCGGAAACGTCGAGACCTCCCAGGCCGTCACCGGCGCGCTCTACGCGGCCCTCGGCGTCCAGGCGGAGGGCTCCGGCACGATGAACAACGTCACCTTCGGCAACGACCGCACGCAGTACTACGAGACCGTCGCCAGCGGCTCCGGCGCCGGCGACGGCTTCGACGGCGCCGACGCCGTCCAGACCCACATGACCAACTCCCGGCTCACCGACCCCGAGATCCTGGAGTGGCGCCACCCCGTCCGCGTCGACTCCTTCGCCGTCCGCGAGGAAAGCGGCGGCCGCGGGCGCTGGCACGGCGGCGCCGGCGTCGAACGCCGCATCCGCTTCCTGGAGCCCATGACGGTCGCCCTGCTCACCGGCCACCGCCGCGTCCCCCCGTACGGCATGGCCGGCGGAGAGCCGGGCGCGCTCGGCGCCAACACCGTGGAGCGCGCCGACGGCAGCGTCGACCGCCTCGACGGCGTCGACACCACCGACGTCGGCCCCGGCGACGTCCTCGTCGTCCGCACTCCCGGCGGTGGAGGATACGGCCCGCCACCGCTGTGAACCCTGCTTTCAGCTCCTGACCGTGCCCTCTCCGCTCTCAAGCGCCCGAGCGCTGCGGCACGAAGCGGACCACCGTCCCCGGCACCGCCTGCGCCGCCCGCGCCAGGTCCTCCTCCCGCACCACCGCGACCACCGGATAGCCGCCGGTCGTCGGATGGTCGGCGAGGAACACCACCGGGCGCCCGTCCGGTGGCACCTGCACCGCCCCCAAGGGCATGCCCTCGCTGGGCAGTTCGCCCGCCACGGCGCGCTCCAGGGCCGGGCCCTCGGTGCGCAGCCCGATGCGGTTGCTCGCCGCGGAGACCCGCCACGCGCGCGTGGACAGCGCCCGAAGGGCACCGGGCGTGAACCAGCGGTCGCGCGGCCCGAGCCGCACCCTCAGGACGAGTTCGTCCGGCGGGCCCGGCCAGGGCGGAGCGTCGGCCCGCCCCCGTACGGCCGTGGCCGCTCCCAGCGGCAGCACCGCCCCGTCCGCCAGCGGCGCCGGGCCGAGGCCGGACAGCAGGTCGGTGGAGCGGCTGCCGAGCACCGGCTCGACGGCGATCCCGCCGCCGAACCCGACGTACGAGCGCAGCCCGCGCACCGCCGCGCCCACGTCGAGCAACTGCCCCGGCCCGACCCGTACCGGCGCGCCCCAGGCGGCCGGCCGCCCGTCCACGGTCACCGCGCACGGCGCCCCGCCCACCACCACCGTCACCGCGCAGCGCGGCCGCACCGCGCAGCCGGTGAGCGTGGTCTCCAGGACGGCACGGTCCTCGTCGTCGCCGAGCAGGCGGTTGACGAGCCGCACCGCGCCCGGGTCGAGCGCACCCGACCGCGGCACCCCGAGATGGGCGTGGCCGGGGCGTCCCAGGTCCTGCACGGTGGTCAGCGCCCCGGCCCGTACGACGGCGAGCGCACGGCCGGTCACCGGCCGACCGCCGTGAAGCGCACCCGGGTGCCGGGGGAGAGCAGCGCGGCGGGCTCGCGGGCGGTGTCCCACAAGGCCGCGTCCGTCGTGCCGATGATCTGCCAGCCGCCGGGCGAGGACCGTGGATACACGCCGGTGTACGGCCCCGCGAGCGCGACCGACCCGGCCGGCACGGCGGTGCGCGGGGTGGCCCGGCGCGGCACCTCGTACCGCGCGCCGAGGCCCGTGAGATAGCCGAAGCCCGGCGCGAAGCCGCAGAAGGCGACCCGGAACCCGGTCTCCGAGTGGATGCGCACCGCCGCCTCCACGGACACCCCCCACAGGGCGGCGACCTCGGCCAGATCCGGTCCGTCGTAGCGCACCGGCAGCTCCACGGACGCCGCCGCGCGCGCGTGCGGCCCGGAGACCTCCCAGGAACGCAGCTCGGCCGCGAGCCGCTCCGGCGCGGCCACCCCGTCCAGGAGCACCGTCCTGGCCGCCGGCACGATCTCCCGTACGCCGGGCAGCGCGCCCTCCGCGCGGCGGCGCAGCAGCTCCGTGTGGAACGCCTCCGTGGCCTCGCCGCTCGCCAGCTCCACGAGCAGCCCGTGCTCGCCGACCCGCAACACCTCGCGCGCCCTCATGCGAACGCCTCCACCACGACCCCGGCCGCCTCCAGCGCGGACCGCACCCTCCGGGCCAGGTCGACGGCGCCAGGCGTGTCGCCGTGCAGGCACAGCGAGCGCGCCCGTACGGCCACCGGCTGCCCGCAGTGGGCCGCGACCGTCCCGGACCGGGCCATGGACACCGCCCGTTCGACGACCTGGTCGGCGTCGTGCAGCACCGCGCCCTCCTGCCCCCGCGGCAGCAGGGTGCCGTCGGCCCGGTAGGCGCGGTCGCCGAACGCCTCGCCGACGACCGGGAGTCCGGCCTTCACGGCGGCCTCGTGGAGCCGGGAGCCGGGCAGTCCGAGGACGGGCAGGCCGGCGGCGCCCGAGGCGAGGAGCACCCCGTCGACGACCGCCGCCGCCTGCTCCTCGTCACGCACCACCCGGTTGTAGAGCGCGCCGTGCGGCTTCACATAGGCCACCGTGGAGCCGGCCGCGCGGGCGAACACCTCAAGGGCGCCGATCTGGTACGCCACTTCCGCGGCCAGCTCCGCCGCCGGCACGTCCATGGCGCGCCGCCCGAAGCCGGCCAGGTCGCGGTAGGAGACCTGGGCCCCGATGCGTACCCCGCGCTCCGCCGCCAGCTCGCAGACGCGCCGCATGGTGGCCGCGTCGCCGGCGTGGAAGCCGCACGCCACATTGGCGCTGGTGACCACCGAGAGCAGCCGCTCGTCGTCGGTCAGCGTCCAGCGGCCGAAGCCTTCGCCGAGGTCGGCGTTGAGGTCGATCGAGTCCAGGGGCATCCATGCAATGTAAGGATCGTTCAACAATCCGACAAGACTCGGGTCCGCGATGTAAGAAAGGCACCATGGACGGCATCGGATCAGGCGAACTCGAGAACGACCGCGCCCTGCTGGGCCGCACCAGCACGGCGGAACGGGTCGCCGACATCCTGCGCACCCGCATCGCCGAGGGCTTCTTCCCGCCCGGCACCCGCCTCTCCGAGGAGGGCATCGGCGGCGCGCTCGGCGTCTCCCGCAACACCCTGCGCGAGGCGTTCCGGCTGCTCACGCACGAACGGCTGCTCGTCCACCAGCTCAACCGGGGGGTCTTCGTCCGGGTCCTCGCCGTCGACGACGTCGCCGACATCCACCGCACCCGGCGACTCGTCGAGTGCGCCGTGGTGCGCGGCCTCGGCGAGCCGCCGTACCCGCTCGACGCGCTCGCCGCCGCCGTCGCCGAGGGCGAGCGCGCGGCCGCCGCCGGGAACTGGACGGGCGTCTCCACCGCCAACATCCACTTCCACCGCGAACTGGTCGCCCTGGCCGGCAGCGCCCGCACCGACGAGCTGATGCGGGGCGTGCTCGCCGAACTCCGGCTCGCCTTCCACACCGTGGACGACCCCCGCGGACTCCACGAGCCCTACATCGCAAGAAACCGGGAGATTCTGGACGCGTTGCGAGCCGGGGAACGAGGCCGGGCGGAACACCTCCTCGCCCGCTACCTCGACGACTCCCGCACGCTGATCTCGGACGCGTACGCCAAGGCGGTCGACGCGTCCCAGAAGTGACGAGGCTCACGGGTGCGCGGCGGTACGGCGTGCGGGCCGGGGCCCTGACCCGGGCCGTATAAGCGCCGTTTCGACCGTTGTCAGTGCGAGGACCTAATCTGTGCACCGTGACTTCGCCTGCCTCGACGGACCTCGCTCCGCCCCAGCTCAGCGCGGGGCCGCGCCCCGCCCAGGGTCCGGCCGCCGACGAAGGGCTCGCGCGGCGGCTCCGCGCGCTCGCGTGCACCGCCCCGCTGCACGACCTGGACGCGCGCAAGGCGAACCTGGCCGGCGAGTACTCGGTCTACGCGATGGCCGAGGTCGCCCTCGCCGCGATCGACCTGGTCACGCTCAACATGGACTTCGACACCGGCGCCGACCACGAGCAGATAATCGCCAGGCTGCTGCCCCGCGTCGCCGCCCAGGCCCCCGAGCGCCCCGCCGCCGAGCACGAGCGGGTCGCCCGCTGGGTTCTCGAGAACCTGATCAACGTCGGCAGCGTCGACCGCGGCTTCCGCGCCGTCTACGGCACCTTCGGCGCCGACGGCGTCTACACCCGCCGCGACTACGACTTCAAGCTCGTCGAAGAAGTCCCCGGCTACGGCGGCGGGGTCTACCTGCGCACCACCGACGAGGCCGTCAACGTGCTCGTCGGCGCGCTCGACACCGACGTCACCAGCGCCCAGATCGCCGCCGAGGTCAAGCTGGAGGTCCTGATCAGCCGGGGCCGCCTCGCCGACGCCCAGCTCGCCGCCGAGCAGGCCCGCTACCGGACCGTGCAGTACGCGGAGACCCTCCGCCGCACCCTGGAGGCCACCCGGCGCAACGTCCGCGCGGTCGACTGGCTCAACGCCGTGCCCGACATGATCGCCGAGGCGCTCGACCACGTGGCCGACCGCTACCGCCACGAGAACGCGATCCTCACCAACATCCGCAAGGCCCGCGACGAGGCCGAGGACCAGGAGCACAAGCGGCGCGCCGCCGAGCTCGTCGACATCGTCAAGGACTGCATCCGGCGCCACACCCAGCTCCAGTCCCGCCTCCTGGAGGCCGGACCGCTCTTCCGCGCCGAACAGGACCGGCAGGCGTTCGCCACGCCGACCGTCTACACCGGCCTCGACCTCTACGGGCAGCTGGTCGCCCCGGTCCTGCCGCTCCCCGTCGAGCAGGCCACCAAGGTCACCGACGCCTTCTTCGCCCACGGCACCGGACTGCGCACGCCCGCCGCCGTCCGCGTCACCGACCTCGTCGACCTGCTCCTCACCCCGCCCGTGGAGCGCCAGCACCTCGGCGCCGAGATGCCCGAGCCGGACCTGATCGCCACCCCCGACGACAGCCGCTTCAGCGAGGAGCAGCTGGCGACCGCGATGGAGCTGCTCGACCTGGAGCACGACGCGCCGCGCCGGCTCTCCGGCCTCCTCGCCGACGCCCGCCGCCTCGACCCCGACCTGCCCTACCTCGTCGCCCTGCTCGCCGTGCACGCCGCCAGCCCGCCGGTCGGCACCGCGTACCGCCAGGGCGAGGAGCGCCTCCTCTTCGCCGTCGACGACGGCACCCCCCTCGACGACCACGAGTTCGGCGGTGCCGACCTCATCGTCGGCACCGCCCTCCTCGACGCCGTGGGCATGGCCGCCGACCGCACGGAGGCCACGTGACACCGCCCGGCCCGCAGGACGAGACGGTGCAGGACGAGACGGTGCAGGACGAGACGGTGCAGGACGAGACCCGGGCGGACGAGACGTTGACGGACGGCACTCCGGCGGGCGAGGCCCTGCAGGACGAGACGGCGCAGGACGAGACCCGGGCGGACGCGGCCCCGGGAGGCGAGAGCCCCTCGGACGCGACCGCCACCGACGCGACTCCCTCCGCCGCGTCCCGACCCGTCCCCGGCCCCCGGGTGGCCCATGTGACCGTCGCCCGGCCGAGCGCGGGCGACGCGGCGGAGGAGCCGGTGCCCGGCGACGGGCCCCGGGTGCGCGGCGTCGACGTCCGCACCCCGGCCCCGCCCGCCCCGCGGGCCTTCGTGCGACCCGTACCGCTGCCGCGGAACCAGCGGCCCGCGGCCGAGCCGGCCGCCACCGTGCCGCCCGTCACCGTGACGCCCGTACGACTGCCCCTGCCCGCCCCCGCCCCCGCAACCGAGTCACCGAACCGCCGCACCGAGGAGCCCCAGCCGTGAGCGAACACCACGTCGAGCACACCGACGCGTGGAGCGAGCCGGAGGCCCCGCAGACGCCGGCCGCGACCCCGGCGGCGCTCACCCCCGCCGACGCCGCCGACGCCGCCCGGCTCGTGGCGTTCGGGCTGCAGCCCAAGCTGCTGCCCGCCCGTGACGCCGAGTACGGCGAACTGCTCCGCCGCTACCGCGAGGACACCGGCTTCGCGCGGCTCGCCGACGCCGTCGCCACCGGCCTCGGCCTGGTCGTCCTGGAGGTCTCCCCGCGCGCCGGCATGGCCGTCACCGCCGCCGAGGACTCCGTCTTCGCCGTGCGCATGGGCGACTACGCCCGCCGCGCCTCCACCGACTCCGCCGACCGCTTCCTGCACGGCCTGGCCCACCTCGCCGTCGCCACCATGGCCTTCCCGCGCCCCGAGGACCTCGCCGACGACGGCTACATCGGCCGCCTCACCGTCAACGGCGTCGACGCCTTCGTCCGCCAGGCGTGCCGCCGCCTCGAAGAGCGCGCCGAGCAGCAGGGCGAGAACACCGACCCGGAGACCGACGCCCCCGGCCTGGAGGCCGCCTGGCGGATCTACGCCCGGCGCAGCTCCACCGGCGCCACCAAGGACGCCCGCCGCCTGGCCGGTTCCACCACCGGCATCGTCGGCAAGGCCGTCGCCTTCCTCACCGACTCCGGCTTCCTCCAGCGCACCGGCGACGAGTCCGGCGGCTCCTACCGCACCACCGCCCGCTACCAGCTCCAGGTCCGCGACATGGCCGGCAGCGCCGCCATGGCCGAACTCCTCGAACTCGGCGTGGTCCCGGTCAGCGACGGCTCCGCGACGCTCCTGCCGCCGCCCGAGGGTGACGACCTGGAGCTCGCCGCCGACGCCGGCCTGCCCTTCCACGCGTAACAGCGCCACGCGTCACCGCCCCGCGTAACCGACCACTCCCAGCACGAGAGTCCGCCGCAATGTACGAGCTGTCCCGGGTCCGCCTCTACTCCATCGGCCCGGCCGGTGCCCGCTACGCCGACACCGTCCTCGACCTGCGCGGGGTCGGCGCGCCCGTGCCCCACCCCGCGCCCACCCAGGCGGAGTTCTTCGAGGAGGAGCCGGTCGGCCCGCCGCGCCGCCCCGCCCCCGCCGGCGTGCTCTTCCTGGAGAACGGCGGCGGCAAGTCCGTCCTGCTCAAGCTGATCTTCTCGGTCATGCTCCCCGGCCACCGCAACACCCTCGGCGGCGCCAGCTCCGGCGTGCTGCGGAAGTTCCTGCTCGCCGACGACTGCGGCCACGTCGCCCTGGAGTGGCAGCACACCCTCACCGGCGAACTCGTCGTCGTCGGCAAGGTCAGCGAGTGGCGCGGCCGCCAGGTCTCCAACGACCCGCGCAAGTTCGCCGAGGCCTGGTACTCCTTCCGCCCCGGCCCCGGGCTCAGCCTCGACAACCTCCCCGTCGCCGAGGCCACCTCCGTCCGCCCGCCCGTCGAGGGCGCCTCCGGCGCCACCGGCCGCCGCCGCACCATGAAGGGCTTCCGCGACGCCCTCACCGAGGCCGGCAAGGCGTACCCGCACCTGGAGGTCTCCTGGGAGGAGATCCACGACCGCTGGAACGAGCACCTCGGCGACCTCGGCCTCGACCCCGAACTCTTCCGCTACCAGCGCGAGATGAACGCCGACGAGGGCGAGGCCGCCGGCCTCTTCGCGGTCAAGAAGGACTCCGACTTCACCGACCTGCTGCTGCGCGCCGTCACCGACACCCGCGACACCGACGGCCTCGCCGACCTCGTCAGCGGCTTCGGCAACAAGCTCGGCCGGCGCGCCGAACTCACCGCCGAACGCGACTTCACCGCCGGCTCCGTCGACCTCCTCAACCGAATCGTCGAGGCCGCCGAGACCCGCGCCCGCGCCCGGGACGTGCACGCCGGCGCCGAGCGCCGCACCCGCACCCTCGCCCGCCGGCTCTCCGCCCGCGCCGGCGAGGAACGCGGCCGCGCCGCCGAACTCGCCCAGCAGGTCACCTCCGCCGCGCACGCCGTCTCCGACGCCGAGACCGCGCGCGGCCGCGCCTCCCTCGTCGCCGCCGAACTCGCCTACCGGCACGCCTCGCTGGCCCTCGCCGCCGCCGAGAAGGGCGCCGCCGCGCAGCGCCGCGAGCTCATCGACGCCCGCACCCTGCACTCCGCCTGGCAGGCCGCCGAGTCCGTGCTCCGCCACCGCGCCGCGAGCGACCGCTCCGCGCGCGTCGCCGCAGCCATCCGCGAGGCCGAGCGGGACGCCGCCCCGGCCCTGGCCGCCCGCGCCAAGGCCGCCGCCGACCTCGTCCGGGCCCTCGCCTCCGCCGCCGAGGAGGGCGAGCGCCACGCCGCCGAGGAGGAGGAGCGCTCGGCCGCCCTCCAGGAGGCCGGCGAGAACGCCCACCGCGACGCCACCGCCGCCGCCACCGAGGCCCAGCGGGCCCGCAGCGAGGCCGGTCATCTGCGCCAGCGGCTCGCCGAGGTCGAGCAGGAGACCGCCGAGGCCGTCCGGGCCGGCTGGCTCGACGACACCGCGCCCGACGCCGACCCGGCCCGCGCCGCGCTCGCCGCCAGCGACGCCGAGAAGACCACCGTCGCCGCCTGGGACGCGGCCCGCGAGGCCGCCCGCACCGCCACCGAGCGCGCCCGCGAGGCCGCCGCCGCCGAATCCCGCGCCGAACTCGCCGCCGCCCGCGCCTCCGACGCCGCCGAGGCCGCCGAGAACGCCTACGACGCCGAGCGGCGCGCCGCCGAGTCCCTGGCCGCCGACCCGCGCCTCGCCGAACTGCTCTCCCTGCCCGGCGCGACGCCGGGCACGAGCGCCTCGCCCCTGCCGGGCCAGCGAGCCCGGATCCCGGCCGCCGACGGCCGGGACACCGCCGGTGCGCCCGGCGGCGGTGCCCTGGACAGTTCCGGCCCCACGGCCGGCGGCACGCCCGCCACCGGCGCCGCCTTCGGCCTCGCCACCGACTCCGAGGCCGCCCAGGGCGCCCTCACCGTCACCGAGTTCGACCGCACCGCCGACGAACTGCGCGCCCTGCTCGACCAGTCCATCGCCTCCGCCGAGCGCCAGCTCTTCGACCTGCGCACCGCCGCCGCCGACGACAACCGCATCCTCGGCGCCCTCGGCGACGGCGGCCTGCTGCCGCCCGGCCCCGACGTCCTCGCCACCGTCGAGTACCTCGGCGAGCACGGCATCCCGGCCCTCCCCGGCTGGCGCTACCTGGCCCAGGCCGTCGACCCGGCCGACCACGCGGCCGTCCTCGCCGCCCGCCCCGAGCTCGTCGACGGCGTTGTGATCACCGACCCCGTCTCGTACAGCCGCGCCCGCGAGGTGCTCGGCGGCGCCGCGCTGCTGCCCCGCTCCACCGTCGCCGTCGGCACCGCCGCCGCCCTGCTCGCCCCGGTGCCCGCGCCGGAGACCGGTCAGGAGACGGACGTCTTCCTCGTCCCGCCGAACCCGGCCATGCACGACGAGCACGCCGCCGACGAGGAGCGCCAGGCGCTGCGCGCCCGCGCCGCCGCCCGCGACGAGGAGATCCGCACCCTCGCCGCCCGGCTCACCGGCGACCGCTCCCTCGCCGCCCGCATCGGCGCCTGGCGCGCCGACTGCCCGCCGGGCATGCTCGCCGAGCTCGCGGCCGCCGCCGCCACCGCCCGCACGGCCGCCGAGGCCGCGATCGCCGCGCTGGCCGAGGCCCGTACGGTACGGGCGGAGGCCGACGAGGCCGCCGCCGACGCCACCCGGGTGCGCGACGAGCGCCAGGAGGCCGCCCAGCGCGCCCGCCGCGCCGCCGACGCCCTCGCCGGCCTCGCGTTCCGGCTCCGCGAGCGCTCCGCCTGGCAGGCCAAGCTCCGCGAACTCGCCGACGAGGCCGCCGAGTCCGAGGCCCGCGCCCAGACCTGCCTGGAGCGCGCCCGCGCCGCCGACGAGGACCGCCGCGCCGCCCAGCGCGCCGCCGACGACGCCCACCGCACCGCCCGCGCGCTGCGCGCCGAGCGCGCCGAGATCGCCGGCGCCCCCGAGAACCTCCCGGACGAGGACGCCGACGCCCCGCGCGCCGCCCTCCCCACCCTCCGCGAGGCGTACCGCGCCGCCTCCCAGGTGTACGAGAAGGTCGGCGTCGGCGCCGACCTGCGCGCCGAGCAGGCCCGCGCCGAGAGCGACGAGTCCGCCGCCCTCGCCGAGCTCGACCGGCTCACCAACAAGGTCCGCACCCGCGCCGAGCAGCTCCTGGAGTCCACCGACGGCGCCGACGGCCCGTCCCGCCAGGCCGCCGCCGCCCGCGCCGAGGCCCTCGTCCAGAAGCTGGAGACGCGCACCTCCGAGGCGAGCGAGAAGCTCGGCCGGCTGCGCGGCGAGGCCGAGCGGCTCGCCCCCGAGGACGGCGAGGCGCACACCGAGCTGCCCGAGGAGCTCATCCCGGCCGACGCCGAGCACGCCCAGACCCTGCTGCGCGGCGCCACCACCGAACTCGGCGCCCGCACCGACGCCCTGGAGGCCGCGCGCGCCGCCCACACCGGACTGCTCCAGGCCCACCGGGCCGCCGAGGACGCCGCCGGCGGCTTCGACGAGACGGCGGCGCTCCTTCGCGACCTGCTCCGCGACCACACGGAGGAGGAGCACGACGAGCCCGAGCCGTACCCCGGCCCGCTCGCCGAGGCCCGCGACTCGGCCGCGGAGGCCCGCCGTTCGCTGCGCGGCTGCGCCGCCGAGCTGTCGGCCGCCGACGCCGCCGTCCGCGAGGCCGGCGACATCCTCGTCCGGCACGCCAACTCCAACCGCTTCGAGCAGGTCCGCACCCCGGCCCGGCAGCAGATCCGCGAACTGCCCGCCGCCGCGCTGCCGGAGCACGCCGCCAAGTGGGCCGAGGCGTTCGCGCCCCGACTGCGGGTGCTCACCGACGAGCTGGCCCAGCTGGAGCGCAACCGCGACTCGATCGTCGACCGGCTGCGCGGGCTCGTCGAGTCCTCGCTCGCCACGCTCCGCTCCGCCCAGCGCCTCTCCCGGCTGCCCGAGGGCCTGGGGGAGTGGTCCGGCCAGGAGTTCCTGCGCATCCGTTTCGAGGAGCCCGACCAGGCCACGCTCACCGAACGCCTGGGCGAGGTGATCGACGAGGCGACCCGCGCCGCCGTGAAGAAGAACTCCGACCTGCGCCGCGACGGCATGTCCCTGCTGCTCCGCGGCGTCCAGGCGGCGCTCGAACCGCGCGGCATCGCCGTCGAGATCCTCAAGCCGGACGCGGTGCTGCGCGCCGAGCGCGTCCCCGTCGGGCAGATGGGCGACGTCTTCTCCGGCGGCCAGCTGCTCACCGCCGCCATCGCCCTCTACTGCACGATGGCCGCGCTCCGCTCCAACGACCGCGGCCGCGACAAGCACCGGCACGCCGGCACCCTGTTCCTCGACAACCCCATCGGCCGCGCCAACGCCACGTACCTCCTGGAACTCCAGCGGGCCGTGTCCGACGCGCTCGGCGTCCAGCTGCTCTACACGACTGGCCTGTTCGACACCACGGCCCTCGCCGAGTTCCCGCTGGTCATCCGACTGCGCAACGACGCCGACCTGCGCGCGGGCCTGAAGTACATCAGCGTGGAGGAGCACCTGCGGCCGGGTCTGCCGCAGCCGAGTGCGGAGGGCGAGACCATCCACGGCGAGATCACGGCGACCCGGATGTTCCGCCGCACGCCGGTGGAGGCGGCAGCCTCGGCCGAGGAGTGACGAGGGCTCAGCGCTTCCCGGGGAACGCGGCACGCACCGCGGATCCCCGGGAGACGACCGCGACGGCGACGACCGGCAGCATGCAGACCACCTGCATCGCCGCGTACCAGGGCGGGCAGACACCCGGGATCAGGTCCACGCCGACGATCGCGACCGGCAGGACGACGGAGACCTGGCTCACCCGCTCGTAGGCCCGCCGCGAGCCCCGCGAGGCGGCGACGGCCTGCCGGTGGAGCACGACGGCGACCAGCGGCAGCAGCACCGCCCTGATCCACATGAAGGCGTTGACCGAGTGGCCGGTGCCCGCGAGGACGACGACGCCGACGAGACCGGCGGTGGCAACCGCGCCGTAGAGCGCGAAGCAGCGCCTGACGGTGCCGAAGGCGGTGCCGAAGGCGGCGTCGCCGGCGGGCTGTCCGGCGGTGACGTTCGTATTCGTGTCGGTTTCCATGCCGGCGACGCTACGAAGCGGGCCCCGGGCCCGGTATCGGCCTGGGCCCACGACCGGGTGGGGCCGGCCCCACTCCCCGGCCGAGCAGGCCCTGCGCGGGCCCCGCGCGGTGCACAGTGGATCCACTGATCGGCATCGCGACGGGGAGAGCCATGAGACAGCTGGGGGCGTGGGCGGCACGGGCAGGCGTGGGATTCGTACGAGCCTGCCTCGTCGCGGCCGTGACCCTGCTCGTCCCGGCCGTGTGGGCCGCCGCCGTGGCCCTCGGGATCCACGGGGGAGCGGCCAACCCCTGGTCGTGGCTGCTGCCGCTCGTGCTGGCGGCCGTGGGCACCTTCGCCCTGGCCCGCCCGGTCTGCCGGGCGGTCCGCCTCCTCGTCGCGCGCTGGACCGGCACCGTCCTCCCCGACGGGTATCTGCGGGCGACGCCGGTGACGAGGCTGTCCACCGGCTTCTGGTGGAACGGCTTCTCGTACGAGCGCACCCGCCGCGACGCCCTCATGGACCAGAGGCTGCGGCTCCGCCTGCGCGACCCGGCCGTCTGGCGTGACGTCCGCTTCACCGCCGTCGCGTCCTGCACGGCGGGCCCGGTCGCGGCCCTCCCGCCGGCCGGGCTGGTGGCGGCCGTTCTCGGGCTCACCCGGCCGGAGCCCGCCGCCCGGCTCGCCGGAGCGCTCGGCCTGCTCATGGCCGTCGGCTCCGCCCCGTACGCCTGGCGGCCCGTCCGGCCGGTCGCCGTCCGCTTCCTGCGCCCCTCGCGGGCGATGGCCCTCGCCGACCGGATCGACGAACTGACCGCCCAGCGCGCCGACGTGACGGTGGCGCAGGCCGCGGAGCTCCGCCGTATCGAGCGGGACCTGCACGACGGCGCCCAGGCCCGGCTCGTCGCGCTCGGGCTCTCCCTGGCCACCGCCGAGAGGCTGATGGCGACGGACCCCGAGCGGGCCAGGGCCCTCATGCGGGACGCCCGGGCCGGCGCCACCGCCTCGCTCGCCGAACTGCGCGAGCTCGTCCGGGGGATCAGCCCGCCCGTGCTGAACGAACGGGGGCTCGTCGACGCGGTCCGCGCCCTCGCCCTGGACGTCCCCCTCGACGTCACCGTCACCGTCACCGCGACCGTCGCCGAGGGCCTGGGGAATGCCCCGCGCCTGGAGCCGCCCGTCGAGTCCGCCGTCTACTTCGGCGTCGCCGAGCTGCTGACCAACGCCGTGAAGCACGCCCGGGCCACCCGCGCCCGCGTCACCCTCGGCCGCGACGACCACGGCCTCGTCACCGAGGTCGAGGACGACGGGCGCGGCGGCGCCGACGCTCGGCCCGGCGGCGGACTCGACGGACTGCGCCGCCGCCTCGCGGTCTTCGACGGCACCCTGGACATCTCCAGCCCCGCCGGCGGCCCGACCCGTGTCAGGATGACGGTGCCATGCGCGTACTCGTAGCCGAAGACCTCTACCTCCTGCGGGACGGACTCGTCCGTCTGATCGAGGCGTTCGGGCACGAGGTGGTCGCCACCGCGGCCACCGGGCCCGAGACGCTCGACGCCCTGCGGACCTGGCGGCCCGACGTGTCCGTCATCGACGTCCGCATGCCGCCGGCCCAGGCCGACGAGGGCCTGCGGGCGGCCCTCACGGCCCGCGCCGAGATCCCCGGACTGCCGGTGCTGATCCTCTCCCAGCACGTCGAGCAGCTCTACGCCCGCGAGTTGCTCGCCGACGGTTCCGGGGGCGTCGGCTACCTGCTGAAGGAGAGCGTCTTCGACGCCGACCAGTTCATCGACGCGCTGGAGCGCGTCGCGGACGGCGGGACCGCCCTGGACCCGGCCGTGATTGTGAAGCTGCTGTCCGGCGGCGCCCCGGACCGGGGTCGGCAGCGGCTGACCGAACGCGAGCACGCCGTGCTCGCCCTGATGGCCGAGGGACTGTCCAACCAGGCCATCGCCCGCCGCCTCTTCCTCAGCGAGGGCTCCGTCGGCAAGTACACGACCTCGCTCTTCGGCAAGCTCGGCATCACCGACGACGACAACACCAACCGCCGCGTCCGCGCGGTCCTCACATACCTGGAGAACAACTAGGAGCTGTCGGGCGGGAGTCGGGCTAGGCCGCTTCCGACAGCGCCCCCGCGTCGGTGCTCCGTCCGGCGGCCCGCTCCTCCTTGCGGCGCTGGCGCCGCGGCTTGCGCTCCGCGCTGCTCGGCTCCGACACGACGCCGTTGCGCTGCCGCCACACCTGCCGGGTGATCCACACGTCGAGCACGCTCCAGGTCGTCACCACCGTGCCCGCCACCGCCGCGACGGTCGCCGGGAAGGCGATCCACGATCCGGTGACCGAGCAGAAGAACGCCACCGTCGCCAGGATCAGCGTCACCGAGGTCAGCAGCACGGCCCGGACCGCGGCCGTGCGCACGGGATCGGGCATCCGGCGCCGGCCCTTCTCGTCCTCCACCCACAACTGTCGCACCGGCCGCGCCTCGTGCTCCATCGCGCTGTCACTCCCCACCACCGAACGTCTTCAGAGCGGCTGCCCGTCTTCGGCCGCTTTACACGGACACAACCCTCCCCGGTACAGAATGACGCACGAGGGTGGGAAAAGGTTTCGCCGGGGTCCCCGTCGTCCGATCGGCACGCACGAGCGGAACGAACAATTCCAGCCATCTGTCCGGGGGCAGAAAATGCCGGACTGTCACCGGACTGTCAGGTGTCCTACGCCACACTCGCGGAACCCAACTCCCCGAATACCGGGACATCTCATGATCAACACTCACTCGACCGGCTGAAAATCGTCCGGACGTGTCTTCGAGATGGCTGTGATGCAGTAGTAGGCTCGCGCCGCCGTTTAGTTGAAGCCGAAGATTGACGCCGCGTGTTGACCTCACGTGTTGACGCCGGTCGCGACGATGTGAGGAGCCTCCGCGGCCGCGGAGGCCGAGCTGGGGGAGGCCATGCGCTTTCGCGGGAAGTCCATCCGCCGGAAGATCGTGGCACTGCTGCTCGTGCCGCTCGTCTCCCTCACCGGTCTGTGGGGCTTCGCGACGGTACTCACCGGCCGGGAGGCCCGTCAGCTCCTCGACGTCGGCTACATCGTCACGAAGATCGGCTACCCGATCGAGGACACCGCCCGCGTCATCCAGAAGGAACGCCGCCAGTCCCTCGTCTACCTCGCCGACCCCCGCGCCGCCGAGGCCATGACCCGGCTGCGCGAACAACGCGAGGCCACCGACCGGCAGATCGCCCTCATCCGTCGCAACGCCGCCGAACCCGGCGTCAAGGGCGACATGGACCCGATCACCGCCCGGCGGCTCGCCACCGTCCTCGACGGCCTCGACGGACTCTCCGCGCTGCGCCGCTCCGTCGAGAACCGCAGCATCGGCCGGATGCAGGCCCTCGACTTCTACAGCCGGCTCGTCGACCCCTGCTACAGCCTCCTGCTCAGCCTCCACGCGCTGGAGAACGTGGAGATGGACAAGCAGGGCCGCGCCCTCGTCGGCATCACCCGCGCCCGCGAACTCCTCTCCCGCGAGGACGCCCTCGCCGTCTCCGCGCTCATCGCCGAACGCGTCACCGCCGAGGAGGTCCGCACCCTCACCGACCTCGTCGCCGGCCGCAAGCTGCTCTACGAGACCAACCTGGAGATCCTGCCGGTCTCCGAGCGCGACCGCTTCGAGCAGTACTGGGCCGGCGCCGACACCGCGCCGCTGCGCAAGGCGGAGGAGTCGCTCATCGAAGCCGGCGCCACCGACCACCCGCGCGCCGTCACCGCCGAACGCTGGCAGCAGCAGGCGACGCCGGTCCTCGACGCCCTCGCCCACGACAACACCGCGGCCGGCGACCGCTATCAGGAGCGCGTCGAGCCCGTCGCGTACAACGTGCTGATCAAGGCCGGCATCGCCGGCGTCCTCGGCTTCGTCGCCCTGTTCGTCTCGGTCATCGTCTCCGTCCGCATCGGCCGCGAACTCATCCGCGACCTGCGCCGGCTGCGCAAGGAGGCCCAGGAGGTCTCCGGCGTCCGCCTGCCCAGCGTCATGCGCCGCCTCGCCGCCGGCGAACCCGTCGACGTCGAGACCGAGGTGCCCCACCTGCGGTACGAGGACGACGAGGTCGGCCAGGTCGGCCAGGCCCTCAACACCCTCCAGCGCGCCGCCGTCGAGGCCGCCGTCAAGCAGGCCGACATGCGCCGCGGCGTCTCCGAGGTCTTCGTGAACCTGGCCCGCCGCAACCAGGTCCTGCTGCACCGCCAGCTCACCCTGCTCGACACCATGGAACGGCGCACCGAGGACACCGACGAACTCGCCGACCTGTTCCGGCTCGACCACCTCACCACCCGCATGCGCCGGCACGCCGAGGGCCTGGTGATCCTCTCCGGCGCCGCCCCCTCCCGCCAGTGGCGCAAGCCCGTCCAGCTCATGGACGTGGTCCGCGCCGCCGTCGCGGAGGTCGAGGACTACGAGCGCATCGAGGTCCGCCGGCTGCCCCGGCTCGGCGTCGGCGGCCCCGCCGTCGCCGACCTGACCCACCTCATCGCCGAACTCCTCGAGAACGCCACCGTGTTCTCGCCCCCGCACACCGCCGTCCAGGTGCTCGGCGAGCGCGTCGCCAACGGCTTCACCCTGGAGATCCACGACCGCGGCCTCGGCATGAACCCCGACGCGCTGCTCGACGCCAACCTCCGGCTCGCCGAGACCCCCGAGTTCGAGCTCTCCGACACCGACCGCCTCGGCCTCTTCGTGGTCAGCCGGCTCGCCCAGCGCCAGAACGTCCGGGTCTCGCTGCAGCCCTCCCCGTACGGAGGCACCACCGCGGTCGTCTTCATCCCGGCCGCGCTGCTCACCGACGCCCCCGAGACGCAGGGCGCGGGTTTCCGCCTGGACCGCAAGAACCTCGACCGCGCGGACGCCGAGAGCGGGCACGGCACCAGGCCGGACGGACTGCCCAGCCGGCGCCCCGCGCTCACCAAGGTGCCGAGCCCGGCCCTCGACGGCCCGGTCGAACTCGAACCGCCGCTCGGCAGCGACGCCTTCGACGAGCTGCTCGGCGGGGCGGACGACCTCCTCGACACCGACAGCGAGCGCGGCGGCCTGTTCCGGGCCCGCGAACACCGCCGCCGCGGCGACCAGCACCGGCACCACCCGACCCCGGACGACGAGTCGGCCGACGACCCCGTCCCGCTGCCCCGCCGCCGCCCGCCGACGCTCGTCGTCGACCACGGCCGCCGCCTCGACGAGCCGGGCCGGTCGCACTCCGGGAGCGGCACCAGCACCTCTGCCGTCTCCGCCGCCTCCGGCGCCGAGGACACGATGGAGCTGGCCCGCGTCCGCCCCGCGCCCACGCTCGTCCCCGTACCGGGACCGGGACCGGGAACGGGAACGGGAACGGGTCCGGGAACGGCGCCCGGACCGCAGGAGGGACCGGCCCCGTTCGCCGGGCTGCCCCGCCGCGTCCGCCAGGCCAGCCTCGCGCCCCAGTTGCGCGAGGGCGGCGAACGGACCGGCGAGCAACCGCTCCCGGCCGCCGGCCCCGCCGAGCCCGACTCCTTCGAGCGTGACGCCGAGGAGGTGCGCAGCCGGATGGCCGCCATGCAGCGTGGCTGGCAGCGCGGCCGGCGCCGCAACGCCGAACCGGCCACACCGGCCTGCCCGGCGGGACCCGACACCACGGGACCGGACACCAGCGGGTCCGACATGACGGCACCGGGTACGACGGCACCGGGTACGACGGCGGCCGACACGACAGCGCCAGGAACGACAGCACCAGGAACGACACCCGAGGGGGACGGTCGATGACCGCACCGAACGCCGCAGCACCGCACAGCTCCACCCACGGCAACGGGGAGCTGAACTGGCTCCTCGACGAACTGGTCCAGCGCGTCGGCTCCATCCGCAAGGCCCTGGTGCTCTCCAGCGACGGCCTGCCCACCGGCGCCTCCCAGGACCTCACCCGCGAGGACGGCGAGCACCTCGCCGCCGTCGCCTCCGGCTTCCACAGCCTGGCGAAGGGCGTCGGGCGCCACTTCGAGGCGGGCAGGGTCCGGCAGACCGTGGTCGAGCTGGAGGACGCCTTCCTGTTCGTCACCGCCGCCGGTGACGGCAGCTGCCTCGCCGTGCTCGCCGACGCCGACTCGGACGTCGGCCAGGTCGCGTACGAGATGACCCTCATGGTCAAGCGGGTCGGTGCCCACCTCACCACGGCGCCCCGGTCCGGGCTGCCCACCGGAGGATGAGTAGGGGGGACGGCATGAGTGACGGCATGAGAGGCACGGACCGGTCCCACGAGGGCGCGGCCGGCCACTGGTACGACGACGAGGCGGGCCCGGTGGTCCGTCCGTACGCGATGACCCGCGGCCGCACCAGCGCCGCGGGCCAGCACCGGATGGACCTGATCGCGGTGGTCGTGCCCGAACCGGCGGCCGACGACCCGGGTCGCGACCAGACGCTGTCCCCCGAGCACGTGGATATCGTCGAACGCTGCTCCGAGCAGCCGCAGTCGATCGCCGAACTCGCCGCCGGACTCGACCTCCCCGTGGGGGTGGTACGGGTCCTGGTCGGCGACCTGGTCGACGACCAGCTCGTCCATGTGACCCGCCCCGTTCCGCCGGCCGAACTGCCGGACGTGAGCATCCTTCGCGAGGTGATCAATGGCCTTCGGGCGCTCTAGCACCAGCCGCACCCTCCCGCCGGTCGAGCCGACGACTCTGAAGATCCTCGTCGCGGGCGGCTTCGGGGTCGGCAAGACCACGCTGGTGGGCGCGGTCAGCGAGATCCGGCCGCTGCGGACCGAGGAGGTCCTCACGGAGGCGGGCCGGCCGGTCGACGACCTGCACGGCATCGAGAACAAGTCCACGACCACCGTCGCCATGGACTTCGGCCGGATCACGCTCCGGGACGACCTCGTCCTCTACCTGTTCGGCACGCCCGGACAGGACCGCTTCTGGTTCCTGTGGGACGAGCTCGCCCAGGGCGCGCTCGGCGCGATCGTCCTCGCCGACACCCGGCGCCTGGAGGACAGCTTCGCCGCCATCGACTACTTCGAACGCCGGGGCATCCCCTTCACCGTCGCCGTCAACTGCTTCGAGGGCGCCCGCCGCTTCCCGGCGGAGGCCGTCCGCGGCGCCCTGGACCTCGACCCCGAGGTCGAACTGCTGATGTGCGACGCCCGCGACCGCGAGTCCGTCAAGAACGTGCTCGTCGCCGTCGTCCAGCACGCCCTGGTCCTGGCCGAACACCCCACGGCCGCCGCGACGCGCTAGCCCGTCCCGTACGTCCTACCCGGACCTCAGCGACGCGCTAGCCCGTCTCGTACGTCCTACCGGGCCGCCGCGGCCCGCCAGCCCGTCCCCTACGTCCTACCGGACCGCCACCACCGCCGAACCATGGCCGAACAGGCCCTGGTTCGCGGTGATCCCGGCCCGCGCCCCCGGCACCTGCCGGTCGCCGGCCGTGCCCCGCAGCTGCCAGGTCAGCTCGCAGACCTGCGCGATGGCCTGCGCCGGCACCGCCTCGCCGAAGGATGCGAGGCCGCCGCTCGGATTGACCGGGACGCGCCCGCCGAGGGCGGTGACCCCCTCCCGTACCAGCTTGGCGCCCTCGCCGGCCGCACACAGCCCGATGTCCTCGTACCACTCCAGCTCCAGCGCCGTGGACAGGTCGTACACCTCCGCGAGCGACAGGTCCTCCGGGCCGAGCCCGGCCTCCTCGTACGCCGCACGGGCGATCGACGCCCGGAAGGTGTGCGGCGCGGGGGAGACGGCGACGGCCGAGTCGGTGGCGATGTCGGGCAGGTCGAGGACCGCCTTCGGATAGGTCGGGGTCACCGTGGACACCGCCCGGATCCGCACCGGGTCCGGCCGACCGTGCCGCCGCGCGAACTCCATGCTCGACAGGACCAGCGCCGCGCCCCCGTCCGAGGTGGCGCAGACGTCGAGCAGCCGCAGCGGATCGGCGACCACCGCCGACGCCGCCACCTCCGCCGCGCTCACCGCCTTGCGGTACCGGGCGAGTGGATTGAGCGCCCCCGCCGCCGCGTTCTTCACCTTCACCAGGGCGAAGTCCTCCGGCGTGTCCCCGTACAGCGCCATCCGGCGCCGGGCGTAGAGGGCGAAGTACGTGGGGTTGGTCGCGCCCAGGATCCGGAACCGCAGCCAGTCCGGGTCGTCCGGCCGGTCGCCGCCCGCCGGCGCGAAGAAACCCTTCGGCGCCGCGTCCGCGCCCACCACGAGGACCACGTCCGCGAGCCCGGCGAGGATCTGCGCCCGGGCCGTGCCCACGGCCTGCGCCCCCGACGCGCAGGCCGCGTACACGCTGGTCACCCGCGCGCCCTGCCAGCCCAGCGCCTGCGCGAAGGTGGCCCCCGCCACGTAACCGGGGTAGCCGCCGCGCACGGTGTCGGCGCCGACGACCGAGGTGACGTCGGACCATTCGAGGCCGGCGTCGGCGAGCGCGGCCCGGGCCGCCGCCGTGCCGTACGAGACGAAGCTGCGGCCCCACTTGCCCCACGGATGCATCCCGGCGCCGAGCACGGCGATGTCGTTCACGCCCGGTCCCCTTCCGCCGACGGGCCCACCGGGCGCCAGTGCCAGGTGGTCCAGGTGTGCTCGTCGTCCTCGTCCAGGACCCCCGGCACAAGTTCGACCTCCGCGCCCACGGCCAGATCCGCCGTCCGCACCCCCGGCGCCGCCTGCCCCAGCACCACCATGGCCTCGGCCGCAAGCTCCACCGCGAGCAGCGTGTACGGCTCCCAGGGCGCGTCCGGATCGGAGACGTACGGCGCGGGCGGGCGGTAGCGGCCGTCGGTGTACGACCAGATCGTGCCGCGCCGGGAGAGCGGCGTCTCGGCCAGCTCGCCCCCGCCGGGGCAGCGCGGATTGCGGCACCAGTCGTCCACGCGCGGGAAGAAGACCGACGCGCAGGCGGTGCAGCGGGTGCCGAGCAGCCGGAACCCGCTGCCTGGGACGTCGTCGCCGGTGAACCAGCCGGTCACCACCGGCCTGCGCGCGCGTGCCATCCGTAGTCCCTTCCGCCGGGTCCACCATCTGACGAAGCGTCAGAAGTCTGGCACGGCCGTGCGGGAGTGGGAAGACGCCCGTGCCCCTCGTCAGTGCCTTCCTGCCTCCCGTCAGTGCCCGGCGACCGACCGCCGCGCCACCGGGAAGTCGAAGAACGTCGACGGGAACGGCTCCGGCTTGAACGTGAAGTGCCACCACTCCTCGGGCAGATTGACGAAGCCCTGCTCGGCGAGGGCGCCGCGCAGCAGGTCCCGGTTGGCGCGCTGCGCGCCCTGGATCCTGGGATCGTCGGTGTGGGAGAGCGTGTCGAAGCAGTCGAAAGCGGTGCCCATGTCCACGGAGTTGTCCGGGAACCGCTCCGCCTGCGGCCTGAAGCACTCCACCTGGGGCTCGCCCGGCACGTAGCGGCGAGTCGGCGCGGCGGGCAGCCGCACGATCGTCAGGTCCACCGTCGAACCTCGGCTGTGCCCGGACTTCTCCGCGATGTAACCGTCCGCGAACAGCCGCGACTTGTCCACCAGCGGATAGAACTCCTTCTTCATCCGCTCGTCCGCCAGGTCCTTCGCCCACCGCACGAAGTGGTCCACCGCCCGCTGCGGCCGGTAGCAGTCGTACACCTTCAGCGTGTAGCCCCGGGCCAGCAGCCCCACCTGCGCCCGGTGCAGGGCCTCGGCGGCCGGCCGGGTCAGGATGCACACCGGCTGCCGGTACCCGTCGACCGGATCGCCGACGAAGTTGTGGGCCGTCGGATAGCGCATCTCCTGAAGGATCGTCCGGTCCACCCGGTCGAGCGCCACGAACTCCGGCGGGGCCTTGGGCTCCGGCGCCGCACCCGGTGCCGCACCCGGTGTCGCACTCCGCATGGCACCCGGCGCGGCACTGGCGGAGGGTACGGCGGCGGTGGCGGCGAGCAGACCGGCGACGGCGAGCGCGCCGAGCGCGCGGAAAGCGGAGGCGAGTCCAGTCAGTCGAGTCATGCGCCCCGTCTACCAGTTCCGGCAGCGCCGGGAAAGGGTGATCGCATACCGTCGGCCCCGTGACCGAATCCCCGCTGTCCCCGCACGCCCACTGCTCCGCGTGCGGCGCCCGCTACCCGGCGGACGCCGACTGGCCGCGCACCTGCCCCTCGTGCGGCACCACCGCCTACCGCAACCCCCTCCCGGTCGCCGTCGCCCTGCTCCCCGTCACCACCCCCCGCGGCACCGCCCTCGTCGTCATCACCCGCACCATCCGGCCCCACGTCGGCCGCGTCGCCCTGCCCGGCGGCTTCGTCGACTACGGCGAGCACTGGCACGAGGCCGTGGTCCGCGAACTGCGCGAGGAGACCGGCATCGAGGCCGCCGCCGACGACGTCCGCCTCGCCGACGCCCTCAGCTCCCCGCCCGGCCACCTCCTCCTCTTCGGCCTCCTCCCGCCCCGCCCCGCGGCCGCCCTCCCGCCCTCGATCGCGACGGACGAGACGAGCGGCCACCACCTGCTGTACGGACCGGAGGAGTTGGCGTTCCCCTTGCACACGGAGGCGGTGCGGCGCTTCTTCGCGGGGGCGTACGGCTGAGAGAGAGGTTGGATCCAACCTCCTGGATCCAACCTCCGGGCTGTTGGATCCGATCTCCTGGATCCAACCTCCGGGCTGTTGGATCCGATCTCCTGGATCCAACCTCCGGGCTGTTGGATCCGATCTCCTGGGTCCGATCTCCTGGATCCCACCTCTTGGATCCGACCTCTTGGATCCAATGTCCGGGCTGCTGGATCCCGGACATTGGATCCAGCGCCCCGGATCCCCTCACCCCTAGAGCCCCCGCACCCGCACCGGCAGCCCCGCCTCCTCCACCCCCGCGTCCGTCACCCGCTCCACCACGACCCGCCCGTCCACGAGGCGTGACTGGTACCGCTCGATCTCCGCCGGCTCCCAGCCGTCCCCGGTGTCCCGCACCACCAGTCCGCCGCCCGTGCGCCCGGCCGCCGGCGCCCACACCTCCAGGACCAGCTCTTCGTCGTCCTCGCCCCGCACCGGGATCACCGCGCCCGCCCGGGCGAGGACCGGCACCCGGGACAGGGGCGCGTCGAGGAGGACCTGGCCCGGGCCCTCGTACGACCGGCCGGTCGCCGTGTCGTACCAGCGCCCGCGCGGCAGCCGCACCGCCCGCCGGTCCGTGCCCCGCGAGAGCACCGGGGCGACGAGCAGCGAGTCGCCGAGCAGGAAGGCGTCCTCGCAGTCCCGAAGCGCGCGGTCCTCCGGTGTGCCCCACCACACCGGCCGTACGTACGGTGCCCCCGTCATCCGCGCGAGCCGGGCGAGGGAGACGAAATACGGCCGCAGCCGCTCCCGTTCGGCCAGCGCGGCGCGCGCGTGCTCCAGGATCTCGGGCCCGAACTCCCACGGCTCGCGGCGCCCCGCGTCGATCGCCGCGTGGGTGCGGAACAGCGGCAGCCAGGCCCCCAGCTGGTACCAGCGCAGGAACAGCTCCGGCGTCGGGCTGCCGTCGAAGCCGCCCACGTCCGGCCCCGAGTACGGCACCCCGCACAGCCCGAGCCCCAGGACGAGCGCCAGCGAGGCCCGGAGCCCCGGCCAGCCCGTCGAGACGTCGCCCGACCAGGTCCCCCCGTACCGCTGCATTCCGGCCCAACCGGAGCGCGAGAAGAGGAACGGGCGCTCCTCCGGCCGCAGTCGGCGCAGCCCCTCGTAACCGGCGCGGGCCATGGTCAGCCCGTACACGTTGTGTGCCTCGCGGTGGTCGCCGCCACGGCCCTCCAGGCTGTGCCGGGCGGAGCGGGGCAGCGTCTGGTCGCCGAAGGGGGCGAAGGAGACCGGCTCGTTCATGTCGTGCCACACCCCGGAGAAGCCCTGCCGCAGCCGCTCCTCGTACAGCGTGCCCCACCACTCGCGCGCCCGCGGATCGGTGAAGTCCGGATAGGCGCACTCGCCCGGCCACACCACGCCGCGCACCTCGTCGCCCCGGTCGTCCCGGACGAACGCCCCGGCTGCCCGCCCGCCGTCATAGACCGGATTACCCGGCTCCGCCTTCACCGCCGGGTCGACGATCGACACGAGCCGCACCCCGCGCTCGCGCAGCTTCGCCGCGAGCCCGGGCAGATCGGGGAACCGCTCCCGGTCGACCGTGAACACCCGGTGCCCGTCGTAGTGGTCGATGTCCAGGTGCAGCACGGACAGCGGCAGGCCCCGGTCCAGGTAGCCGTCGACCACCCGCCGCACCTCCCGCTCGCTGCCGAAGCCCCAGCGTGCGTGCTGCGGCCCGAGCGCCCAGGCCGGCGGCAGCGCGGGCGCGCCGGTCAGCGCCGCCCAGCCGTGCAGCACCCGCGCGGGCGTGCCGACGACCACCCAGCAGCGCAGCGGGCCGCCGTCCATCCGCACCTCGCTGGTGCCCGGCCGGTCATGCCCGGACCCGGCGCCCTCCTCGCCCTCGGCGAGGACCACCCGTCCGTCCCAGGTGTTGTCGTAGAAGGCCAGATGCGTGCCTGCGTCGGCGACCACCAGCTGCACCGGCATGGTGATGTACAGCGGGTCGTCGCCGGGGGAGAAGCTCCCCTTGGGGTCGGTGTTCCACAGCCGGTACGAGCCGTCCCGCAGCCGCGGCCCCGCGGCCCGCCCGCCGAGCCCGAAGAACCGCGCGTCCGCCGGCACCTCGCTGCGCTGCACCCACCGCGCCGCCCCGCCCTGCCCTGTCGGACGCTCCGCCCGGCCCCGCCCTATGGGACTCTCCCGCACCGGCTCCCACCAGCGCGGCGGCAGGTCCCGGCGCAGCACCACCCCGCCCGGCGTGCGCACCTCCACCGCCCCGTGCCGGGACACCGCGACCGTCACCCGCTCCGACACCACTCGCCAGCCGCCGTCGGTGTCCGGCTCCAGGACGGCCCGCGGGTCGGGCTCGGGCGGCTCGCCCGCCAGCGCGTACGACGGCAGCTGCCCCGCCCCGTCCCAACCCCAGAACACGGTGCCGCCGGCCGACACCGAAACCCGCAGCTCGGAGCGGGCGAAGCGGACGATTCCGCCGCCCGGCAGCGGCTCTACGTCCGCCACCGCACCGGGCACCCGGGCCCGCTCCGCACCGCGCGGCGGCAGCGCCCGCGCGTCCGCACGGCGCTGCCGCCACGCCGACCGCACCGCCCGCAACCCCTGCACCGAACCCAGCTCCCGCACCGAACGCACCAGCTCACGACCGTCCATGCGGCTCACCCTGCCATCCGCGAAGGGGCGCGCGAGGTTCGTTCAACTGCCGTTCACCCGTGGTGGGAGCACATATTCAGCTACCGGACCATGGGCGGGGAACCCTGGTGCGAAAGAGGATCACATGGCATCGTCCCTGTCAGCCGCGTCACGCGCACACCCCGCACGTGCGCGACACACGCAGACCCCGCGTACAGCCAGGGAGCCGACCCAATGACATCAGCGCAGACCGAGCCGCTTTGGCAGCCCGACGAGGACCGTGTCGCCGCGGCCGCCGTCACCCGCTTCCAGGCCTGGGCGGCCGAGCGCCACGGAGCGCCCGCCGACGGCGGCTACGCGGCCCTGCACCGCTGGTCCGTCGAGGAACTCGAAGCCTTCTGGGCCGCCGTCGCCGAATGGTTCGACCTCCGCTTCGCCACCCCGTACGAGCGCGTCCTCGGGGACCGCGCCATGCCCGGCGCCGACTGGTTCCCCGGCGCCACCCTCAACTACGCCGAGCACGCACTGCGCGCCGCCGAACAGCGCCCCCATGACACGGCCCTGCTCCATGTGGACGAGACACATGAGCCGAAGCCGGTCACCTGGGCCGAGCTGCGCCGCCAGGTCGGCTCCCTCGCCGCCGAACTGCGCGGCCTCGGCGTCCGGCCCGGCGACCGCGTCAGCGGCTATCTGCCCAACATCCCCGAGGCGGTCGTCGCCCTCCTCGCCACCGCCGCCGTCGGCGCCGTGTGGACCTCCTGCGCCCCCGACTTCGGCGCCCGCAGCGTCCTCGACCGCTTCCAGCAGGTCGAGCCCGTCGTCCTGTTCACCGTCGACGGCTACCGCTACGGCGGCAAGGAGCACGACCGCCGCGACACCGTCGCCGAGCTGCGCGCCGAGCTGCCCTCGCTGCGCGCGGTCGTGCACATCCCGCTGCTCGGCACCCCGGCCCCCGAGGGCGCCCTGGAGTGGTCCGCGCTGACCGCCGCCGACACCGAGCCGGTCTTCGAACAGGTCCCGTTCTCGCACCCGCTGTGGGTGCTGTACTCGTCCGGCACCACCGGCCTGCCCAAGGCGATCGTGCAGTCCCAGGGCGGCATCCTCGTCGAGCACGTCAAGCAGCTGGGCCTGCACTGCGACCTCGGCCCGGACGACGTGTTCTTCTGGTACACCTCCACCGGCTGGATGATGTGGAACTTCCTCGTCTCCGGCCTGCTCACCGGCACCACCGTCGTCCTGTACGACGGCAGCCCCGGCTACCCGGACACCGGCGCCCAGTGGCGCGTCGCCGAGCGCACCGGGGCCACCCTGTACGGCACCTCCGCCGCGTACGTCATGGCCTGCGCCAAGGCCGAGGTGCACCCTGGCCGGGACTTCGACCTGTCCCGGGTGAAGTGCGTGGCCACCACCGGCTCCCCGCTGCCGCCCGACGGCTTCCGCTGGCTGCACGACGAGGTCCGCGAGGACCTGTGGATCGCCTCCGTCAGCGGCGGCACCGACGTCTGCTCCTGCTTCGCAGGAGCCGTTCCCACGCTCCCGGTGCACATCGGTGAGCTCCAGGCCGCCTGCCTCGGCACCGACCTGCAGTCCTGGGACCCCTCGGGCAAGCCGCTCGTCGGCGAGGTCGGCGAGCTCGTCGTCACCAACCCCATGCCGTCGATGCCGATCCACTTCTGGAACGACCCCGACGGCAGCCGCTACCGCGACAGCTACTTCGAGATGTTCCCGGGCGTGTGGCGCCACGGCGACTGGATCACCCTCACCGACCACGGCTCGGTGATCATCCACGGCCGCTCCGACTCCACCCTGAACCGACAGGGCGTGCGTATGGGTAGCGCCGATATCTATGAGGCCGTCGAGCGCCTTCCGGAGATCCGGGAGTCCCTCGTCATCGGCCTGGAGGAACCGGACGGCGGCTACTGGATGCCGCTGTTCGTCCACCTCGCCGACGGCGCCACCCTCGACGAGGAGCTGATCGGCCGCATCAAGCGCACGATCCGCACCGAACTCTCCCCGCGCCACGTCCCCGACGACATCATCGAGGTCCCCGCGGTCCCGCACACCCTCACCGGGAAGCGCATCGAGGTACCGGTCAAGCGCCTCCTCCAGGGCACCCCGATGGCCAAGGCGGTCAACCCGGGCTCGGTCGACAACATCGACCTGCTCGCCTTCTACGAGGAGCTGGCCCGCACCCGCAAGGCCGCCCAGTAGGCAGCCGTGGAAGGGCCTCGCCAGCCATCCGGTGAAGGGCCCCGCGCACCCGCGCGGGGCCCTTCACCGTGCACCTGGTCAGCCTCCGTAGGTCGCCTGCGCGTCACCGAGCACCGCCGCGAAGTCCGCCGCGAGCCGCTGGGCCTGCGCGGGCAGTAGGGTCGCCGTCGTGATCCGTACGCCGGTGGGCGCGGCGATCCGGAACCGGGCACCGGCCGCCACCCACCAACCCTGGGTCCGCAGCCCGTTCACCACGGCCGACTCGTCGCGCACCGGCACCCACACATTGATCCCGCCGCCCGTCGCGCGGATGCCGTACGAGCCGAGCGCGCCGATCAGCGTCTCCCGCCGCTCCGTGTAGGCGGCCTCGCCGGCCGCCACGAGACGGGACACCGCCGGATCGGCCAGCAGCCCGACGACCGTCTCCTGAAGGACGTGGCTGACCCAGCCGGAGGTCATCAGCATCCGCCCGTCGTGCCGGGCGATCGTCACCGGATCACCGGCGACCGCGGCCCACCGCAGGTCGACCCCCAGCCGCTTGGACACGGTCCGCACCTGCGCCCAGCGCTCCAGACCCGCCGCGCCGAGAGTGGGCGCGGGCGGAGCCTCGATCTCCACGGTGTAGTCGTCCTCGACGATCAGGACCTCGGGGAACTCCCGGAGCAATGCCGCCAGTTCGTCGCGCCGGGCGGACGAGAAGGACGCCCCGGTCGGGTTCTGGGCGCGCGGGGTGCACACCAGGGCCCGTACCCCGGCCTTCAGCGCGGTGCGGAGGGCCTCGGGAGTGATGCCCTCGCGGTCCACGGCGACCGGCACCATGCGCAGACCCAGGGCCGGTACCAGGTCGAGGAGATGATGGAAGCCGGGGTCCTCGACCGCCACGGCGTCGCCGGGCCGCAGCTCGACCGAGAGCAGTCGGGCGATGCAGTCGAGCGACCCGTACGCGAACGTCACCCGCTCCGCCGGCACGCCGTCCCGGGCGAACCAGGCCCGCGCCAGCTCCTCCAGCCTGCCGAGCCGCGGCGCGGCGCGGTGCGAGCCGAAGGACGGGCGCACCTCGGCCGGAGGGTGCAGCACCGGCAGGAAGGCCGGGTCCGGATGGCCGCCGGCCAGGTCGACCAGGCCCGGCGGCACCCGCGGCGGGCGCCGCGAGGCCACTGCCGGCGCCTCCGCGACCACCGTGCCGCCCCGGCCGCGCGTGACGACGAGACCGCGCTGCCGCAGCTCCTTGTACGCCGTCGCCACCGTGCCCGGACTCACGCCGAGCTCGTCGGCGAGCCGTCGTACGGGAGGCAGCGCGTCGCCCGGCGCGAGCTCGCCCTCGGCCACCCCGCGCTCGACGGACGCGGCAATCCCCTTGGCCGTCGCCCCTGTGATCGCATATTGTGTTGCCACGTACCGAACTATGTATCAATACAAAACTCGTTGTCAAGGGGGAACCGAGTGAGCCGTCGTACCGCGTGGCACCGCACCGCTCTCGACCGCATACCCGGAGGCCGCGACGGCCGCCGGATGCTCGTCGTCAGCATCATCGACAAGACCGGCACCGGCCTCTGGGCCGGCTGCACCGCGCTCTACTTCACCTACGTGTCCGGGCTCGGCCTCGGCCAGGTCGGCCTCCTCATGACCGTCGCCGGCGGTGTCGGCATCGCCGGTGCCCCGCTCGCCGGCCGCCTCGCCGACCGCTTCCCCCTCGTCCGGGTCATCGCCGCCGCCCAGCTCATGCGCGGCGCCGCCCTCCTCGCCCTCCTCACCACGGACAACTTCCTCCTCCTCACCCTCTACTCGGCCCTCGGCGCCCTGCCCGACCGCGCCGGCAGCGTCCTCATCAAGCTGTACGCCGCCCGGCTCGCCGGCCCCGACCGCGTCCGCTACCAGGCCATCCAGCGCACCACCGTCAACATCGGCTGGTCCCTCGGCGGCCTCGGCGCCGCCGCCGCGCTCGCCACCGGCAGCACCCGCGCCTACGGACTCCTCCTCGTCGGCAACGTCGTCACCTACCTCGTCATCGCCGTCCTCACCCTGCGCTGCGCCGAACCCCCGGCGCCCGCCCGCGTCGTCGCCGCCGCGACCGACGGCCACCCCAAGGCCGCCCGCCCCGCCAACCCCTGGCGCGACCGCACCTTCCTCGCCTACACCGCCACCGACGCGGCCCTCTTCCTCGACGACACGATCCTCCAGGTCGCCATCCCGCTCTGGATCGTCCACGCCACCGCCGCCCCCGTCGGCCTCGCGCCGCTGCTCCTGGTCCTCAACACCGTCCTCGTCGTCCTGTTCCAGGTCCCGCTCGCCCGCTTCGGCGCCACCACCCGCGCCGCCCGGCGCCTGATCGTCCCGCTCGTCGGCCTCTGGGTCGTCGGCACCCTCGCCCTCGCCGCCTCCGCGGCCGGCGGGCGCAGCCTCGCCATCACGGCCCTCGCCGTCGCCGTCATCGCCCTGACCTTCGCCGAGATCATCCACGCCACCGCCTCCTGGGAACTCTCCGTCGCCCTCGCCCCCGCCGAGGCCCAGGGCTCCTACCTCGGCGTGCACGGCCTCGCCCAGTCCAGCCAGCGCTTCGCCGGACCCCTCCTCATCACCGGCGTCATGACCGCCGGCGCCCTCGCCTGGCCCGTCCTCGGCCTCGCCCTCGTCGCCACGGGAGCCGCCCAGCACCGGCTGATCCGCGGCCGCGTCGAACGGAACGAGCCCGCGGCTCCCGCCGAACCCGCCGCCCCGACGACCGAGCAGCCGTCACTGTCAGTGCCGACGGTTACGGTGAGTGAGCACTGATCGACCGTGCTCACTTCCAGGGGGAGAGATGAACCAGCACCACCGCACACCCGGCACACCCGGCAAGGCCCGCACCACCACGACCGCGCTCCGCCGCGCGCTGCGCCGCGAGATCGCGGGCACCGTCGCCCTCCTCGCCGATGAGGAGGACTTCACCGCCATGCGGCAGTACGAGACCTTCGTCTTCGACGACCACACCCGCTACCTCGCCCACGTCGACGAACTCCTCAAAACACTCGCGGCCCAGGGCGGCCACACCACCGTCGCCCTCTTCGACCCCGAGGAGTACGCCGACTACTGCGCCGACACCGGCCTCGACCCCGACCACCCCGCCAGCCGCAGCCGCTACACCGCCGAACGCGCCGCCGGCGGCCCCCGCGTCACCTACACCGGACAGTCCCTCGAAGCCCTCGTCCCGCTCCTCGTCGACACCGCCGTCCGCCGCGCCACCTGGGAGTACGCCACCATGCTCCTCACCGACGCCGGCACCTGCGCCGACTGCGGACAGGACATCGGCCGCGCCTCCTTCGACCGCGCCTCCCAGCTCCTGCTGAGCCTCCTCGACGCCGCCGGACCCGGCACCCACCACCTCGTCTGCAGCGTCCCCGCCGAGGCCGACCAGCTCATCGCCCTCCTCCACACCACCCGCGACGGCACGGGCCCGGCCCTCCTCGACACCGCCGAAGGCGCCGAGTTCGTCACCGTCCTCGCCGCCGGCATCGCCCGCTCCACCCCCGGCGGAGTCGTCCTGCGCACCAGCACCCCCGGCGCCCCCGACCGCCTCCACGGCTGGCGTCTCCACCTCGGCCGGCTCGTCGCCCTCACCGAGGCCGAGGTCTTCGACGCCTACTGCACCGACGCCCGCACCGGCGAACCCATCAGCCCTGAACCCCACGTCGACTACTGCGCCGGCTTCCCCCTCACCCCCGACGACACCGGCCACCACCCCCACTGACGCCGAAGGGGCTCCCCGCCACCTCGTGGCGGGAAGCCCCATCGACAACCGGACCGGTCACGGCCCGCCGGATCACTCCCCGGACAGCACCGCCTGCGCGGCCATCCGCGCGTCGTGCGCCGTGTCCGCCGCACGCGCCGCGGCCGCCGCACGCTCGCACTGCGCCAGGGTGTACTTCGCCAGCGTCGCCCGCACATACGGAATCGACGCCGCACCCATCGACAGGGAGGTGACACCCAGACCCGTCAGCACACACGCGAGCAGCGGATCCGACGCGGCCTCACCGCACACACCACAGCTCTTGCCCTCGGCCTTGGCCGCCTCCGCGGACAGCGCCACCAGGTCGAGCAGCGCCGGCTGCCACGGATCCTGGAGCCGCGACACCGCACCCACCTGACGGTCGGCGGCGAAGGTGTACTGCGCCAGGTCGTTCGTGCCCAGGGACAGGAACTCGACCTCCTGCAGGATCGAGCGTGCCCGCAGCGCGGCGGACGGGATCTCCACCATCGCGCCGAACTTGGCCCGCAGCCCCGCCTCACGGCACGCGTCGGCGAACGCCTTCGCATCCGTACGGTCGGCCACCATCGGCGCCATGACCTCCAGGTACACCGGCAGACCCTCGGCGGCCTTCGCCAGCGCCGTCAGCTGGGTCCGAAGCACCTCGGGGTGATCGAGCAGCGTCCGCAGACCCCGGACGCCGAGCGCAGGGTTCGGCTCGTCCGACGGCGTCAGGAAGTCCAGCGGCTTGTCCGCGCCCGCGTCGAGCACGCGCACGACCACCCGGCCCTCGGGGAACGCCTCGAGCACCTTGCGGTATGCCTCGATCTGCTTCTCCTGGGACGGAGCCTTGGCGCTGTCGTCCAGGAAGAGGAACTCGGTACGGAACAGGCCCACGCCCTCGGCACCGGCCTCGACCGCCGCCGGCACGTCCGCAGGACCGCCCACGTTCGCGAGCAGCGGCACCTTGTGCCCGTCCGACGTCGCACCCGGACCGCTGGAGGCGGCCAGCGCGGCCTTGCGCTCCTCGGCGGCGCGGGTCAGCGCGTCCTTCTTCTCCTCGCTCGGCTCCACGAAGATCTCGCCGGTGGAACCGTCCACCGCGATGACCGTCCCCTCGGCCAGCTCGCCCGCACCCGGCAGCGCGACCACGGCCGGCACACCGAGCGCCCGCGCGAGGATCGCGCTGTGGCTGGTCGGCCCGCCCTCCTCGGTCACGAAACCGAGCACCAGCGCCGGGTCGAGCAGCGCGGTGTCGGCCGGCGCCAGGTCCCGGGCGATCAGCACGTACGGCTCGTCACTGTCCGGCACACCAGGCATCGGCACGCCGAGCAGGCGCGCCACGATCCGGTTCCGCACGTCGTCCAGGTCGGCCACCCGGCCGGCCATGTACTCACCGGCACCCGCGAGCAGCTCCCGGTAGTGCGAGAACGCGTCGTAGATACCGCGCTCGGCGGTGCTGCCGACCGCGATCCGACGGTCGACGTCGGCGATCAGCTCCGGGTCCTGGGCGATCATCGCCTGGGCCTCGAGCACCGCCTGGGCCTCGCCGCCGGCCAGGTTGCCCCGAGCGATCAGGTCAGCGGCCACAGCCTCCACGGCCTGACGGGCGCGCCCCTGTTCGCGCTCCGCCTCTTCGGCCGGAATCTGCTTGGCCGGCGGCTCCAGGACCGCCGTGCCCATGTGCCGGACCTCGCCGATGGCCACCCCATGGCTGACACCGACGCCTCGCAGCGTTGTCTCCATCTCACCGTCTCCGATAGAGCGGCGGCCGGGCCGCCGCGTCGTTCAATGTCGTATGCGCGCTCGTCGGAAGGACGAGCCGGCGGTCACTTCCAGGAGAAGAGCGCGTCGCCGGCCTTCACGTCCCCGGCCTCGACGAGATCGGAGAGGGAGTCGGTTGTGGCCTCGAGCGCCACGACGGGACAGATGGGGGACTTGCCGGCTGCTTCGACCTCGCCGGGGTTCCACCGCACGACCGCCTGTCCGCGCTGCACGGTGTCGCCCTTGTTCACGAGGAGCTCGAAGCCCTCACCGTTGAGCTGAACGGTGTCGATGCCGAGGTGCGTCAGTACGCCGTGGCCCTGGTCGTCCACGACGACGAACGCGTGCGGGTGCAGAGAGACGATGATCCCGTCGACGGGCGACACCGCCTCGCCGGGCCCACGGACGGGGTCGATGGCGGTGCCGGGACCGACCATCGCACCGGAGAAGACGGGGTCGGGTACAGCGGCGAGACCGATGGCGCGTCCAGCGAGTGGCGACGTCACGGATGTCATGGGATGCCTCCCAGGGGCGGAGATGGTGTTACGCCGTCACTACCTGTCCTGGACGGCGTACTGGTTGAGAAGCCTATGTCATAGGAAGTCCCGGTTCCGCACGAGATGTACCGGTTGGCGGACCTAGGGACTACCGGAAACGATTTGCGTCAAGTGACGGTGGGATGTACTGTCGTACTCCTGCGTGACCCCAACGCGACGCTGAGTCGTGGGTCCGCAGCACCTATCAAGCCAGATCCTAACCTCAGTGGTCTACACCTCTGCATGCTCGCGGAGGATGTGGTCAGGGGGACCGAGAAAGCCTGGTAGTGTTTGACCCCGCCGGAAGGACCCGAAGGCAAACGCCAGGAAAAGGGACCGGAAAGCACCGAGGAAATCGGATCGGAAAGATCTGATAGAGTCGGAAACGAAGGAAGCGCCCGGAGGAAAGCCCGCGAGGGTGAGT
>NZ_JBSGIW010000072.1:0-43215 GCF_053605265.1 Streptomyces sp. NPDC003943
CACGGTCAGGTTGTGGACCGTCGCCGGAACAGTGCGGTGCCGGACCGCGCTGATCTGGACCCGGGTACCGGCGGCCGTGCGGAGCCACATGCCCGACGTCGACATGGACGTCGACACCGAACTCGGCGGACCGGTGGACGCCGTGATCGGCCGTCTGGTTCTGGGGCACCTGGCCGACCCGGTCACGGCACTGCGCCGGCTGTCCGGTCTGGTCCGCCCCGGAGGGCTCGTGGCCTTCCAGGACTTCGACAACTTCCCGCTCCGGGTGGAACCCCACACCCCGCTGACCGGCGCAGTGCTGGAAACCATCGCCGCAGCACTCACGGTGAACGGCAGCAGCCTGGGAACGGGCGCGCGCCTCTACTCGCTGTTCCGGCAGGCGGGCCTGGCCGCGCCCGGCCTCTCGGCGACGACACCGATGGGCGGCACCGAGGACGACACGGTGCTTCCTCTCGTCGTCCAGACCTACCGTGCCCTGTCCCAGGCGCCTCTGCCCGGCAACTGCCGGGCCGGCGAGCTCGCGGAGACGATCGGCGACGTGGACACGCTCCTCGGCCGCATCCGCGCGGAGACGGCAGAGGCGCACGCGGTTGTGGTCATGCCGACCGCCGTGACGGCGTGGAGCGTGATCCCGGGCTAGTCGTACCTTCGCGGTTCTCTCGCGCCGTTCCCCTCCTTCGGGCGGTACGTGGTTCCGGTGCGGAACGTGCCCTGCGCGCCGCTGTGAAGGCACCGCAGAGGCCGGGCGTACGGGAGCGGAAGCGACGGGCGCGGCGCCGCATGGGGCTGCTCCGCGCCCCGTTCACCTACCCGAGCTGAAAGGTTGATCCGTATGAGGGTGTCCGCCGAAGGCGCCGTCGACTCATGGCGTCGGCGCACTGCCCGGTACGCGGCCCTGACCGCGCCACTGGTCTGCGTGGTCTTCGTGACCGGCTGCTCCTCCTCGTCCTCCCATTCCTCTTCCTCTTCCTCTTCCTCTTCCTCGTCCCGAACCCAACCCGGCCCGCACTCGGTGAACCAGGTTCTGCGAACCCTGCTGCCGTCGGGAGGGGGCTCGGTCGTGCCCGAGGCCGATGCCGGGGCGAACGAACCCTTCGCTCCCGCGATCCTCACCTACAGGGACGCCAGCGGACTCGGCCAGGTGTCGGCTTCGGTGGGCCGCTTCCCGCTGCCACTGCCCCCTCAGCTGTCGCAATGCCCGGATCTCTCCGAGCACCCCTTCAGCCACTGCACCCTCACACACCTCCACGACGGCACCACGCTCATCCTCGACAAGTCCCCGGCCGACGAGACCAAGCCGTCCGCGGGCCGGCGATGGACAGCGGTGCGCACCGACCGGGACGGCAGCGTGGTCACCGTCTCGGTGTCCAACACGCTGAACGACCGGCACGCCTCTCCCAGCCGCCCGACTCCGCCGTTGAGCGTGCGACAGCTCACCGACATCGCGGTCTCGGCGGCGTGGCAGCCCGTACTGGCCGCCCTGCCCGCACCTCCCCGGGGTTCCACCTCGACGCCGTCCTTCCAGTCCCTCCCCGCGAGCAAGGTCACCGACGTCATCAGCCGAACGCTCCCCGGCCACCTGCAGACGGCGGACAGCGGCGGCGCGCCGGGCTACGGGCATCTGACGGTGGACGACGGGCAGGGCAAATGCCTGGTCGCGGTCACGGTGCAGCAATGGAAGCCGGATGACGAGGCGCTGACGAAGCTCTTCCAGGGGGCGACCACGGAACCTGACGGAGTGCGCGTGAAACTCGCCCGGAGCCACCCGGAGAAGGGAGGCGAAGGCGCGGTCCAGTGGTCGGTGGACATCTGGCGCCCCGACGGACTGCGCGTCGCCGTCACCGAACTCAACGCGAGTGCCTACCGCCTTCCCCGAACGCGCGCAGAACCCGCTCTGGGATTCGACCAGCTCAAGAAGATCGCGCTTTCCGGTGCGTGGCGTACCGCCCTGGAGGAGGCCGATCGAACCCCACAGAAGCGGGAGTGAGGAACGGCTGAGACTTCCCTCTCGGTCTGTTGGCAGGCACAGGTGAAGCTCACCACGGGCCCGCGCCTCAGCACGTCGCCTGGCGGCGGGAGCTCCTCCAGCGGCCGGCCCCTAGTGTTCGACGCCGAGGCGTATCGAGGCCGCAATGTCGCCGTGGCCGCCCAGTGGATCCCGTCCAACCCGTACGAGTACCGCCCCGGCCGGAGATCCTGCGCACCCGCCCGGCGAGGGACGACCCGAAGCAGAACGACGCTCAGCTGTGGTTCCCCGTGACCCGCACCCGAACCACGGGCTGACCTGGGGCGACGTCACACGATGGGCGCACCCGCTGCGGGCCAGTGCCGGCGATCCGGAATCACCCTGCGCAGGATCCACAAGCCGGCGCGCAGTTTCCGGTCGTCGGGGGAGCGGATCTCTGAGATGAGCGCGGCGGTGCTCCTGCTGATCGACCGCGCCGCGTCCTCGGCCGAGTCCGGGTCCATGAGCCGGTCGCAGTTGAACCAGGCCAGGCCCCGTGCGACCCGGATCCCGTAATTGCTCAACAGCTCGTCGTCCCGGGTGAACAGCCTGTCCAAATCGCTGACGGCATGGATGTACCTGGACGCCAGGTCGTCCTGGACCCTGTCGATGCAGGACGCCAGCACGTCGTTCATGCGCTGGAAGTCCGCGACGTGGTTGCGCTTGTCCGTGGACGTCGTCGCCAGGTGCCGCAAGGCCTTCGGCAAGTCGTACGACATGTGCGCCATCATGGAAAACAGCACGTCTTCCAGCATGTAGGAGCGCGGGACGCTCGAAGCGGCGTAGACGTCTCGCCATGGTTGAGGGATGGAGTCCGGCAGATCACCAGGCCGGACTTCGTCTGCTGAGCCACCGGATCCACCGGGTCGGCCGGATCGTCCCGCCAGCCATGCGTCGATGCTGTCCATCGCACTGAAGTAGGCCGATGCGAGCGTCTCGCACAGCTCGGCGACCCACGGCGGCTCGTTGAACGCAGGGGTGCCCGTGTCCAAGGCCGTGGCGAGCGTCTTCGTGAGGCGGAAGTAGGTGTAGGCGAACGCGGCCCGGCGATCGCGTGCGGTGTCGTACTGCCTGACCCGGTCGGCCAGCAATTCGGCGATCCTGGTGACCTTTTCGACGGGGAGCATGGGCTCGGCGGTCATCGGGAGTACCTTCCTGCCGCGCCCGCTAAGCCGGCGCGCTGATCCGACGGGTGTCCTCGGTCGCCCTGCCCCAGTCGCACAGCAATTCCGCGAAGATGCTCTGGCGGTCGGCTGCGACCCGGTATTTCCCGATCCAAGGGGTTGCGAGGAGCGGCATGTGGTAGGTCGCCGCCCTCCCTTCGTCGCTGATTTCCGCGGTGTAGGTGAAGCTCCGCGTGAACAGGCCCGGCACAGGGCCGAGCCTCTCGCGCGCTCGAATGTTGACTCCGGTCCCGTTGCTGGCCAGTACGTACTGCTCTTCCAGGAGGTACAGGGTCACGCCGAACTTGGAGATCCTGAGCACGTTGTCAGCCTCACCGAACTCGCCCTCGTCCGGCTTCGCCGTGATCTTCGAGTCCTGCTGTGGTGCGCCGGTCAGCAGCTCGATGACGTGCATGGCGGTCGCGAGCAGCTTGTTCGTGAACCCGATGCGGCTGCTCATCAGACGACGCCAATCGGTGACGCGGAAGGTGGCCTTTCCCCGCCAGGTGCCAGTGCCGATGTCGAAGTAATAGACGTGATTGGGCGCGGTCGTGCGGTTTCGAGGGATGCCCTCGGGCTCCATTGTCACGATGCGTAGCGTAGCATCACACCCCGTGAGGAACTCCGGATGGCTCGGCTTCGGCGCCGGCTACTCCTTCGGCCGGGCTAGGGGCTGTCCCGTAAATGATCTACGAGTCGTCTCGGACATGGTTGGCCGCAGTGTGACCCGCTGATCTATCCGGTGAGGGCGAGGTTGTGCATCTGTGCGATGCCGAGCATGGCGTGGTGGACGCCGTCGCCCTTCAAGCGGCAGTCGCGGAGGATCTTCCAGGTCATCATGCGGGCGAAGACGTGCTCGACGCGGGCCCGGACCTTCTTGTGGGACTTGTTGTGTTCCTCCTTCCAGTCCGGGAGTTCACTCTGGCCGCGCTTGCGGCGGTGCGGGATGACCAGTCCGGTGCCTGGGTAGCCGCCGTCGGCGATCGTGGTCGTTCCGCTGACGGCGGCCTTGGCGCCGGACTCCTCCCATGCCTTGCAGTCGTTGCGGTTCCCGGCCGGCGGCCGGCCGACCACGACGACCAGGCAGGTGTCGGCGTCGATGACGACCTGGTGGTTGGTGGAGTACCGGTAATTCTTCGACCGCTCGGCGACGGTGTGATTCCGGGTGGGGACCAGGGTGCCGTCAATGATGAGCACGGTGTCCTTCGCGAACCGCTTGCGGGGCTGGAGCGCGAGCATCGGTCCAAGGTCGTCGATGATCCGGTCCGCCGCCGACTTCGAGATCTCGAACAGCGGGGCGAGCTGCCGCATGGTCAGGTTGGTTCGCCAGTAGGCGGTGACCAGCAGGGTCCGGTCTTCCAGCGGAAGGCTCCACGGCCCCTTGCGGGCCGTGTCCGCACCTGCGCGGCGTAGCAGCGTCACCAGCTTCCCGAAGGTGCGCGGGCTCAGCCCGGAGAACGGGGCTATCCAGGACGGCTCCGACGCCGTGATCACACCAGCCCACATCGAGATCATCTCGCTCATGCGACCACTTCTGCTCAGGCCCGTGGTCGAAAATCCTGCCATGAGCGAAGGCGACCGCCACGAGGCATCCACACGTACATTCCTTGCATGCGCAGCCGAAGTGGCTCGCCTGCTGGACCTTGAGGCTGCGGTCGACGTGCCTGAAGACCGACGTGCGCGGCACCTGGCCGGAGCCGCACGAAGGCCACTGCTGGAACGCGCCACCTTGCCCGAGGAGTTCTTCGATCCGCTGATGGCTGCTGCTGTCTACGACCCGGACCCAAGCTTCTGCCGCTGGTTCGTCGAGCCGGCGCTCTACGCATTCGGGCGCCGCAGGGTCATGACAGCACTGCTCGGCTATCTCCGCACGGGCACGACCACAGAGATAGCCGGTGCCCGGCGGGCCTGGTACTGCGCACATCTGCCACTACGCGCTGACCGGTCACCGGCCTACGCGCCCAGCGGAAGTCGCGATCCTGCCCTGGATGAAGTGGACGACGTGGTGGACCAGTGGCGGAAGTCGTCCAGCACCCAGCAGCGTGATCGCAATGCCTCAGCGAGCCACGACCAAGCCTGAGACCCTCGTGGCCAGAGGGCCGTGGCACAACTCCTCGGGTTACGGGACAACCCTTAGGGGCCTGTTGTGAAAGTGCTGGTCACAGCCATTCGTTGATGGCTGCGACCAGCACGGTTGGTAAGCAGCGGACGGCGAGTTTGTCGTATCGGGTGGCGACGGTCCGGTGGCGTTTGAGGCGGTTGATTCCGCACTCGACCGCGTGCCGCTGTTTGTCGTCGTCCTTGTCGAACTTCGGTGGCCGCCCGCCGTGCGAGCCGCGCTTGAGCCCGGTTGCGGACACGGTCTGCCGGGACCGGGATCGTGGCCTTGACCCCGCGTCTGCGCAGGGAGGGCCGGTCGCTGCGGGAGTCGTATGCCTTGTCGGCATGGACCCGGTCAGGGCGTTTGCGCGGCCTGCCGAGCCCGAGCCGGGGCACCCGTGTCGCTTCCAGGGCCGGCTCGAACTGCGGGGAGTCGCCCAGCGGCCCGGCCGTGATCACTCGGCAGGCCGCCGACGCCGACGGCATAGCCGGCCCGCCCGACCAGCGCCTCGCTGATCGCCTGCGCGACTTCACCAACCGCTGACCCGACCAGGCAACCAGTACGCCGACCACAGGGAAGGGAGCCCTCCGGGCATCACTGTCTCCCCGAAGGCTCCCTTCGGCATACCCACGGAAGGAACCACCCCGTGACGATCACCCGCACCGGCTGGGAGGCCGCGAGGACGAGGGCGAGGCGAGCGGCCGGGCTGCGGACCGCCTCGACGGACCGGGTCACCTGCTGGGGCAGCAGGGGCTGCAGGACGGAGTACTCGACCGTACCGACCTTGATACGGGCGGTGGGGTTGCGGAAGACGATGCCATTCTTCTTCGCCCAGTCGAACAGGGACCGCAAGGCGACGAGGGTCTGGTGGCGCTCGTGCCCATGGAGGGTCTTGACGTGGGCGAGGAGGTCGCCGCGGGTGACCTCGCGTAGGTGGTCGTAGCGTGTGGACCAGTCCAGCAGCGCGGAGCGTACGGCGTTGAGGTATGCCCAGACGGTGGCCTGGTCGCGAGGGCGGGTGCGTGGTGCGCCGTCGCGCAGGGTGCGGTTCCAGCGCTCGGCCTCCCGGCGGATCCCCACAGCGAGGCCGTCGAGCCTCTTCTCCAGCCAGGCCGGCGTCAGACCGGGTGTCCGCTGTCAGAGGGCCGCAGCACGCAGCACGATCAGGGCGACGGAGGCCATAGTGAGGACCACCGCCGGAGACGCGCCCTTGCGGTCGCCGACGCGCAGGTGGAACGCGACCGCCCCGGCGAAATAGAGCGTCAGGCCGATCGCGGCGGCGATTCCGACGGGTCCCCACCAGAGTCCGGCGATCACACCGGCCGCGCCCGCGATCTGAGCCCCGATCAGGAAAGCCATCATGCTCTGCGGCACTCCGAGGGTGGACATCTGGCCAAGTCTCTGCGGACGCGGCACATCACCGAGCACCCCGGCCGATACCAGGAGAAGCGCCGACATGAACACGGTGACGACGGCAAAGGGAGACGAACATGGCTGAAACCTCAATCGTGCGAGATGCGAGCAAGGGGGCGTGCGCACCTCGACGACGATAGGCGGCCGTCAGGTACCTCCAGGTAACCTTCGGGGCATGAGCCTGCGACCCGGAATTGCCTTCCTCGCCGGCTGTCCCGCTCTCCTGGCCATGGAGATCATCGCCAGCAAGTGGTCCATGGTCACGCTCTTCGCGCTGACCGACGGCCCGTTGCGCCACGGCGAGCTGGTCGAGCTGAGCGGTGGCATTTCGCGCAAGGTACCGACCCAGACGTTGCGCCGGCTCCAAGCCAACGAGCTCGTCGAGCGGCACGCGTACGCCGAGGCGCCGCCGCGCGTGGAGTACGGCCTGACCGATCTCGGGCGAACCCTGGAGGAGCCCATCAGGATGCTCACCGCATGGGCGCGGGAGAACGGCGAGGCGGTCGTCACCTTCCGGGAAGCAGCCGAGGCGGCCAGGACCATCGAGGCGGATCAGGCGACCCCGGTGAAGACCCCTCATGTTGATGAGAACCCGAGCCGTTTCTGATCAATAGGAGAGGCTGGACCTGTAGACCCTGCCGTCGCCGGAGACTTGGCCGTCCTCGTGATCGGGGCCCTCTTGCAAGAGGCCAACGACGACCGTCACCTCAGGGTCAAGCCCCTGGTCCTGAAGGCGCTCCCGCAACCGAACCCTGAGGGACGTACCAGTCCGCTCAGCCTTCCAGTCCGCCCGGCGCAGAGGCACGGATGAGGCCACCCACGATCGACGACGGGCGGCGGCAACGACAGGTCGCTCCGCAACAGTGATCAAGAACTACAGCTGGAGTATTAGGGGCGTCGAAGATCGCGACGGTGATGACCGTGGCAGCGGCGATAGGCGCCGTCACCTGCGAAAACACGACGTGAGCCGCCCCAGGTCGCGAGCGGGACGCGACCGTAGCGGTTCACCAGCGCGGCATGCCCTGCTCGCTGGCTCGGATCACTCGCAAGAGCACGCCCCGTCCTGGCCGGCCGGGTTGTCAGTGCCCCGTGGCACCGTGTCGGTGCCCGACGGCCCCCGGCCAACGCGACCGCCCGGGCGGACAACCCTGGGTTGATGTGTGGCGCCACTCGGATGGCGGAGCGCGTGAAGGGGCGTGGTATGCGCCGAGGCGCCTTCTGTGCGCTGTGTGATCACTCCTTTGCGGACGGAATGATTCACCACGAGGCCTGCGCCGGTGGGGCATGTTTGTTGCTGAGAGGCTGGCCGCGGGCCAGCCCCGCCCCGAGTGAAGGGACTGCCTCGTGCGTCTTCGCCATTCCGTCGCTGCTGCCCTCGGTTCCCTCGCACTGGTGATCGCCGTGCCCGCTTCGTCGAATGCGGCCGTCGGCGAATTCGAGTACCAGACAGGCCCGTACCCGGGTGTGCCCCATGGCCTCACTGACCCCACGAGCGGCGTGTGCGTCAACCTGTTCGGCGCAACTGCAAGTGACCCCGCGTACGCGCCGAAGAATCTCACCGACTCAACCGCGACGGTGTTCCTCGACTTCGACTGCAAGGGCGACGTCTCCGTCGTCATGAGCCCGGGCAGGGTTCTGGGCGAGAGGGTCAAGGTCCGCTCTGTCATCTTCGGCTGACGCTTCAGAAGCGGCCTTCGAAGGCAAGTCGGAGAGTGGGGCTGGCGCCGGCAGGCGCAGCCCCACTCGCTTGCGTCCCGTAACTGCGTCCTGCCACCTGCCCTGGAATCGCGGGCGGTTCAGCAGGTCTCAGCGTCAGGAGGCTGGTGGGCGTTGTCGGCCCGTCAGCAGTGGCGCGTCGGGCCGCCTGAACCTGTGTGCCTGGTCGTGGATTGCGGCCCGTTCGGGATCGGTTGTGTCCGAGCGTTAGCGCCGCTGGCGCACGAGCCCCCATTGGTTGGTCTCACCCTGGCCCGCGGCGGTTCGTCTGCCCGACTGCGGCGGCCGGCCGCCCGAGCAACGTAGGGGCGTGCTACTCGAGTTGCAGCGGCTTTACGTCGACGCGTCGCCCGCCCGTGAGGCCTGTCGCACAGCGTCCAAGGTGAAGTCGCCGGCAGGCCTGAACCGGGTACCGGCCGAAGGGAGTGCGGCGGCGCCAGGCGGCTCGGGCACAGCCGGTTGCCGTCCAGGCTGTCATCAGCGCAGGACTAAAGTCCCAAATATCCTGCCAATCTTACTTATCTCCTTCCGGTCGATTCGCGTCATATGCCAGGTTCGTTCCGCGAGGTTGCTCCGGCATCCGCGGGTGGGCGAGCCGCGCCCCTTCTCCGTCTTCCGGTGCAGCCGCGAATCCTCTTACGGAAGGGAATCTGTGAACCGCCGTCAGCGCATCATCAGCCGTTCCATCGCCGGACTCACCGCCGCGGCCCTCGTCCTGGGGGCCGCCCCGGTCGCCCTCGCCGCAACAGGCGACCGGGGACCCGGACAGAGCACGACCACAAGCTCGGAGGACACCAGCGCCGCATTGCTCGCGAAGGCCCTGCAGGTCGTGGAAGCGATGCCCGATGCCGTCATCGCCGAGGGAGACGCCGCCGTGCGGGCATACCTCGGCGAGCGGTTGCTTCTCCAGCCGGAAACCCGTGGCCTGTGGCAGGGCGTCAAATGCGGGACCGCCATCGTGGGTGCGCTCGCCAGCGGCGCCATACCGGCGGCGAAGATACTCAAGCTCAAGGCCTTCATCGCGAAGGCGGGCGGCGTGAAGAACGCCGCGTACCTCCTGATCCGCGTCGCCAAGGGCGAGGAGAAGCTCAGCGAGCTGGGTGCCACGCTCGGCGGTCTCGCCGGCGCCGTCCTCGGTATCGACCAGATCCAGAAGCAGTGCTCCTGAAGGGGCGGAGGCCGGCACGATGACAGCTGATGAAGCCGACATGGCAGCACTGATCACGCCGGTGGACGACGGCGTGCAGCGGGAAGCCGTGGAACTGCTCAAGGCCGGGCACAGGAACAAGGCGCTCAGGCGCCTGCGCAGGCACTCTGGTCTCGGCCTCGTACCGGCCGTCAGGGCCGCGGAGCTCTTGGCCCAGGGTCGCCGTCTGCCTTCGACGTACGCGGAGGGCCTGGTGAACCTGCGGTCCGCCGCCGCGGACGTCGTCGCCGAAATGACGACCATGCTGCAGCAGGGCCAGAGCACCGCCGCCATCAAACGGCTGCGGAAACTCACGGACATCGACCTGGCAGGCGGCTACCACCTTGTCCGGGAGCTCGCCCGCGAACTCGGCATTCCGCAGGACTGACTCAGCCCGGCCCCGAGCTGCAGCTCGGCCGCCGCCTGTGCTGGTCATCCTCGATGGTTGAGCGCCCGAGTGAGCTCTCGGTTCGCGGCACGGGCGGCGTCGAGTTCGGCCTGCCGGTCGCCGAGCTGGCGGGTCAATGCGATCTCGCGTTGTTCGAGGCGGGTGATGGTGGCCTGCAGCTCGGCGATATCCGCGCTTGCGCCCAGACCGGCCTCGCGCCATGCCTGCGGGCTGCCGGCCTCACGCGTCTGATCGTCAATGGCCATCCGATCCGTGCGTGAATGCCCGGGTTCAACGCTCCGTAGTCAGCACCGAACCAGCACGGGAGAGGTCGGAAGGGGTGGTGACATGGGGTTCCGGGTCAGCACCAAACCCGCACGGGAGCCAGAACCCTACCTCCAAAGTAGGGCGCAGTACGCAAACGTGACATCCTCCTGTGGGCGCTGCAAGGCGCCTCTGGAGGTCCCTGTCGGGACCGGCATGGTGGCCGCCCGCACTCCCGCCCCGCGAACTATGGTGTCCCACCACATACGCGGCTGACCTGCGCCTTCCTACGGTGTGGCGACACGAAACAGTCCCCGTCACCCGCTCGGAAGTGGTGCACATGGCCGCCGCAACACACGCCCCCACGCCTCCCACGCCCCCCGGATCCCTCAAGCGCATCGTCGCCGCCAGCCTCATCGGCACCACCATCGAGTGGTACGACTTCTTCCTCTACGGGTCGGCCGCCGCGCTGGTGTTCAACAAGTTGTTCTTCCCGGAGTCGGACCCGCTCGTCGGGACGCTGCTGTCCTTCCTCACGTACGCCGTCGGGTTCGCCGCTCGGCCGCTCGGGGCGCTCGTGTTCGGGCACTACGGGGATCGGCTGGGGCGGAAGAAGCTGTTGGTGCTGAGCCTGTTGATGATGGGTGGGGCGACGTTCGCGATCGGGCTGTTGCCGACGCATGCCAGCGTGGGGTCGGCGGCGCCGGTGCTGCTGACGGTGTTGCGGCTGGTGCAGGGGTTCGCGCTCGGTGGGGAGTGGGGCGGCGCCGTGCTGCTCGTGTCGGAGCACGGGGACGCCAAGCGGCGCGGGTTCTGGGCGTCGTGGCCGCAGACCGGGGCGCCTGCCGGGCAGTTGCTGGCGACCGGAGTGCTGTCGGCGCTGACGGCGCTGCTGTCCGAGGCGGCGTTCGGGGCCTGGGGATGGCGGGTGCCGTTCCTGCTGTCCGGTGTGCTCGTGATGGTGGGGCTGTGGATCCGGCTGTCCGTCGACGAGTCGCCCGTCTTCAAGGCCGCGCTCGCCGCCGCCGAGGAGCGCAAGGCCGCCGCGCAGGACGCCGGCCAGGCCGAGAAGCTGCCGCTCGTCGCCGTGCTGCGGCACCACTGGCGAGACGTGCTGATCGCGATGGGCGCGCGCATGGCCGAGAACATCTCGTACTACGTCATCACCGCGTTCATCCTCGTCTACGCGACCACGCACGCCGGCCTCACCAAGCAGACCGCCCTCAACGCCGTCCTCATCGGCTCGGCCGTCCACTTCGCCGTCATCCCGCTCTGGGGCGCGCTCTCCGACCGGCTCGGGCGTCGGCCGGTGTATCTCATCGGTGCCGTCGGGGTCGGCGTCTGGATGTTCCCGTTCTTCGCGCTCATCGACCGCGGGACCTTCGGCAGCCTGCTGCTCGCCGTCACCGTCGGGCTGATCCTGCACGGTGCCATGTACGCCCCGCAGGCCGCGTTCTTCTCCGAGATGTTCGCGACGCGGATGCGCTACTCCGGCGCCTCCATCGGCGCCCAGTTCTCCTCGGTCGCCGCCGGCGCGCCCGCGCCGCTGATCGCCACCGCGCTGCTCGCGGACTACGACAGCTCCACGCCCATCGCCCTGTACGTGATCGCCGCCGCGGTGCTCACCGTCATCGCTCTCGCCTGCGCCCGCGAGACCCGGCACCGGGATCTCGCGGAGGTCGCCGAGGACGCCCCCTCCGGCTCTCCGGTCCGCGCCCAGGTCTGAGCTGCGAGGAAGCGGTACGAGCGGTAGGAGCCGTAGGAAGCGGAAAGGGCCCCTCCTCCCGGAGGGGCCCTTCGTCATCGCGTCACTCGCAGATCACCTTGTCCCGCGGCGTGTAGTGCGTGCTGAACGTCTCCCGCTTCACCTCGGTGCCGCCGTTCTTGAAGACCCGGTCCACCTTGATGTCGAAGCCCTCCAGCGGGTCCTGCACCTCGCACTTGTCGCCCAGCTTGCCCTTGCGTTCGCCGGGCGGCGTGATGTTCGTGCGCGGGCCGGCCACCGCCTCCACCGAGTCGTACTTCTTGGTGCCGAGGAAGCTCACCGTCACCGACGAGTCCGTCGCGCTCGCCCTGATGTAGATCGGGTGCCCCGAGTCGTTGCGGAACTTCAGGTCCAGCGTGCCCCAGGCCACCGTCGCCTCCCGGCCGGCCGGGTAGCGCTCGATGTAGAAGGAGTGGGCGCCGTGCTCGATCGGCTCGACACCGGCGAAGAACAGCGCGTTGTAGACGGTCGTGGCCACCGACGAGACGCCGCCGCCCGGCGCCTTCTGGTACTGGCCGTCCATGATCATGGTGCCGTCGACGAAGCCGTTGGCCTCGGTGCGCTCGCCGACCGTGCGGTTGAAGCTCCACACCTCGCCCGGCTGGACGAGGGAGCCGTTGATCAGCTGGGCCGCGCGGCCGATGTTGACCGTTCGGTAGGGCGCAGTCGGGAAGTGCACCGTGAACGTCGACATCTGTTCCTTGATGCCGAGGTCGGCGAGGCTCTTCGCGGTGACCCTGGGCTCGGTCGCGGTGGTGGCGACCGGCGCGGTACGGGCCGCGGTGCCCTCCTTGGTGAGCAGCGGCTCCACGGCCTCGCCCAGGGCCTTCGCCGAGACCTGGCGGCCGGCGCGGCCGTCGCGCTCGACGACGACCTTGCCGTTCTGCACGCCGAGCCGGGCCTCGACGGGGCCGCCGGTGAAGGAGTGCAGGGGTCCGGCCACGTCCGGGTCGCGGATCAGCGAGCGGGCGTCGAGCGAGGGGGTGAGCCGCCCGCCCTCGGCCGTCACCTTCAGGTGGTCGCCGAGCGTGGCCGCCGGTATGGACAGCCGCCGACCGTCCGAGGTGAGGGTGACCGGGCCGGACATCGCCGGGTTCGCGAAGTCCTTGACGAAGCGCGACACTTCGGCCGCGGACACCTTCGGCTGGGTCACCGAGACCGGCAGCGCGACGGCCGCCGAGCTGCCGGCCGCCGAGCTGCCGGTGCTGCCGGTGCCCGAGCCGCCGATGCCTGAGCCGCCAAGGCCCGAGCCGTCCGTGCCCGAGCCGCCCGTGCCCGGGTACGCGGCACGGAGCGCGTCCACCGCCTTCGCGGTGTCCAGCTTCTGTCCGGTGCGCGGCTGCGTCACGACCGGCTTGCCGTCCTCGAAGGAGACGGCGCCTTCGCGGGCCGTGCGGTCGTTCCGCTCCGCCACGTCCGCGACGGCGGCGCGTGCCTTCGTACCGTCGAAGGCGACGACCGGTTCGATGTTCCGGCTGCTGGACGAGAAGAGCCGGCCGATCACCGTGAACGGGTCGCGGGACGGGTCGGCCGCGCGGTCCGCGGTGGCCTTCACGTCGACCGTGAGGCCTGCCGTCGCCGGGTCCACCGTCGTCGCGGAGTCACCGACGGTGACCCGGAGCGGGTCCTTCCAGGCGGCCGGGGCGGCGGCCGTCAGCCGGGCCGCGGCCTCGGCGCGGCTCAGGCCGCCGATGTCGATCCCGCTCACCCGGGTGCCGTCGGAGATGTCGTCCCCGGTGGCGACGAGGCCCGCGACGTACAGTCCGCCGGCGACGGCCGCGACCGCGCCGGTCGCGAGCGCCGCCTTCCGTATGTGGCCGCGGCGCCCGTTCGGGCCCGCGGCGGCGTGGTCGGTGGTGGAGCGGCGCACACACCCTCCCGGTGCGGTGGGAAACAAGGGGAAAAGTTCAGAGGAGCCCCTTTCGGGGCATTCCACGACCGTACGCCGAATGGGGCAAAGGGTCTATAAGATCCCTTTTCTTACCGTGGTGAGACTCCTCTCATCCCTCGCGACCTAAGGTGGATCGGTGTCCACCCCTTCCACCGGCCCCCAGTCCGTCGACCGCGCGCTCGCCCTGCTCGACGCCGTCGCCGACGCCGGCCGGCCCGTCGGAGCGAAAGCCCTGGCCCGCACCCTCGGCTGCGCCCTGTCGACCGTCTACCACCTCGCCGGACCGCTGGTCGCCCGCGGCCATCTGGTCCGCACCCCCGAGGGGTACGCACCCGGGCCGCGCGTCCCGGCCCTGTACCGCGCCTATCAGCGTCATCACGGCATCGCCGAGGAACCCATGGGCCCCGTCGCCGGACTCCTCGCGCACCTGCGCCGCACCGCCGGCGCGGAGGCGTACTTCACCGCCTACCGGGGCGGCCACATCACCGTCCTCGACACCACCGCGCCCGTCACCGACGCCTCCCACCCCTTCGTCCCAGGCCCCGAACCGCGTGCGCACGCCACCGCCCACGGCAAGGCGCTGCTCGCCGGGCTGTCCCGGGCGCAGCGCCGCCGCTACCTCGACGAGCACGGCATGGCCCGCTTCACCGACCGTACGATCACCAGCGCCGACCGCTTCGAGGCGGAGCTGGCCCGGGTGCGCGAGCGGGGCTTCGCGGTCTCCGTGGGGGAGGCGGACCCCGCGTACACCTGCCTCGCGACCGTGCTCCCGGCGCGCGACGGCGGCAGCGGAGGCTGCGGCAACGGCGGCTACGGGGGCAACGGCGGCCGAGGCGGCGACGGGATCGTGCTCGCGCTCTCCGTCTCCCTCCCCACCGCCGACTTCCGGCGCCGGCACGGTGAGGTCCGGGCGGCCCTCACCGGCGCCGTACCCCTCTTCGCGCCCCTGTTCGCCGGGACGAGGATTCCGGCCCTGCCGGAATCCTGAACCGCTCGGCTGGCAGGGACCCGCGGCCGCGCCCCACGATGGACGCATGATCTTCATCGCCGTACGTTTCACCGCCCGCCCCGAACACGCCGACACCTGGCTGGAGCGCGTCGCCGACTTCACCCGCGCCACCCGCGCGGAGCCCGGCAACCTCTTCTTCGACTGGTCCCGCAGCGTCGACGACCCGAACCAGTACGTCCTCCTGGAGGGCTTCGCCGACGCCGAGGCCGGCGCGGCGCACGTCGCCTCCGACCACTTCAAGGCCGGCCTGGAGGCCATGTCCGGCCTCATCGCCGCCACCCCCGAGATCATCAACGTCGAGACCCCGCAGCAGGGTTGGGGCCCCATGGGCGAGCTCACCGTCTGATCTCCCCGCCCTCGCTCCTGGGCGCCACGCCCCTGTGGCATGATCACGCCGACCGGGCGTGGTGCCCGGACGAGGGGGGCGACCATGTCGTCGTACATCGCCATACCCAGCGCGGTCATCGGGATCGCCCTGGTGGTCTGCGGCACCGCCGCCCTGCGCGCCGGCTGGATCCTGCCCTGGCTGCGCGGCCAGGTCGTCCGTCCGGCACTGCACGGATCCGGCCAACTCCTCATGGGCGCCGCCCTGCTGGCCCACGCGGGCAGCGCGCTGGCCGCCGGCGCCGGTGTCCGGGTGGCCGTCTCCCTGCTCGGGACCGGCCTCCTGCTGGTTGGAATCGTTCTGCTGTTCGTCTCCCAGCTGGCACGATTCCGGCGCTGAGCCACTGCGGGCCCACCCCGGGACCCTGCCCGGCCGGTTTCGCCCCCGGGACCCTGCCCGGCCGGTTTCGCCCCCGGGGCCTGCCCCCGGACCCCGAGCCCCGGCCCCCGGTCCGTTCCGGCCTGGTCCCTTGGGGCTTCCCCGGCCTGTTGCCGGTCCCGGGCCCCGTGGCCACTCCGCCCGCGTGTGGAGCACCCGGTCCTGGCCCGAGCCCCTCCCCGCCCAGCCGCCTCCGTCTCGTCCCACCCCCGGCCCTCCAACCCGCCCCCGGCCCTGACCTGCGCCGTTCGGGTGCGTCCAGCAGGCGCGTCGTCACCTGCCGGGGTCGAATCGAGGCATGGCACCCTTCGACAGGCCCCGTACCGGCGGCGCCGCGCGAAGCATCGCCGCTGGTGACACCTGGTGGTACGCCGCCGTCGCCGGTGAGGCCGCCGGATCGTTCAGTGCCCGCATCCGGATACGCATGCGGCGCCTCTGTCTCACCGCGACGCTCCTGCTGACCGTCGCCTACGCCGGGCTCGTGCTCACCGCGACCGGCCGGCGCTGGGGCGAGGCCGCGGTCGCCGGCCGGCTCGCCGATCCCGTCGTCGCGCGCGTCCTGCGCGAGCATCCCTCGCTCCATTGGATCTCGACGGCCACCCTGGTCCTCGCCGTGCTGCTGGTCGCCGGTGTCGGCGTGCTGCGCAAGCGGTACGCGCTCACCGGCGCCGCCCTCGGCACCCTGACCGCCGCGCTGCTCGTCGCGGAAGTGCTCCAGCGGTACGCGCCGGGCCCCCGGCTCGTCGCCGCCTCCGGCGCCACCCTGGAGAGCGGCTTCCCCAGCAACGCCTCCGTGCTCGCCACCGGCGCCGCCCTCGGTCTCCTGCTCGTCGTCCCGCACCGGCTGCGCGCCGCCGCCGTCGGCCTCGCCGCCCTGTGGGCCGCCGCCCTCGGCGCGTACACGATCGCAGCCGGGCACCACCGCCCCGGTGACGTCATCGCCGCCGACCTGCTCGTGCTCGCCGCCTTCGCCGCGCTCACCGCGCTGCTCGCCCGCCGGGGCAAGGTGCGCCCCGCGCGCCGGCGCGGCCTGCCGCCGAAGCGGTTCCTGGTCACCGTGCCGCTGGCGCTGCTCGCGCTCGGCGGGCTCGCCGCCGGCGCGTACCTGCTCGGCGACTGCCTGCCCGGCACCGGACCGCTCCCCGCCGAGCTGCCCCGGATCGCCCACCGCTGCGGTCAGGCCCTCGCGGCCGGCACCGGCGCCGCCGTCGCCCTCGCTCTGCTCGGACTGCTGCGGCACGTGGACCTGGACCCGGGCCCGGCCCCGTACCGCCTCGCGGGGCTCGTTCCCGAAGATCAGGAGGACCCCTTTCCCGAGGAGCCCGATCACGAGATATCTTGATGTCGAGCAATCTTGCAGACGCAGACGCAGACGTGGAGCGGAGCACACCCGGTGACTGACTCGACCATCATCTACACGCACACTGACGAGGCGCCCGCCCTGGCGACCTACTCGTTCCTGCCCGTGGTCAAGGCGTACGCCTCGACCGCCGGCGTCAACGTCGAGACGCGTGACATCTCCCTGGCCGGGCGCATCATCGCCTCCTTCCCCGAGCGTCTCGAGGAGGGCCAGCGCATCGCCGACGCCCTCGCCGAGCTGGGCGAGCTGGCGAAGCAGCCCGAGGCCAACATCATCAAGCTGCCGAACATCTCGGCCTCGATCCCGCAGCTGAAGGCCGCGATCGCCGAGCTCCAGGCCCAGGGCTACGCGCTGCCGGACTACCCGGACGACCCGAAGACCGACGAGGACAAGGACGTCCGCGCCCGCTACGACAAGATCAAGGGCTCGGCCGTCAACCCGGTCCTGCGCGAGGGCAACTCCGACCGCCGCGCGCCCGGCGCCGTCAAGAACTACGCCAAGACCCACCCGCACCGCATGGGCGCCTGGACCCCCGAGTCCAAGACCAACGTCGCCACCATGGGTGAGAACGACTTCGCCTCCACCGAGAAGTCGACGGTCATCGCCGAGGACACCACCCTCCGCTTCGAGCACGTCGCCGCCGACGGCACCGTCACCGAGCTGCGCGGCCCGCTCAAGGTCATCGCCGGCGAGGTCGTCGACGCCTCCGTGATGCGCGCCGCCGCCCTCAACACCTTCCTCGCCGAGCAGGTCGCCCGCGCCAAGGCCGAGGGCGTGCTGTTCTCCGTGCACCTCAAGGCCACGATGATGAAGGTCTCCGACCCGATCATCTTCGGTCACGTCGTGCGCGCCTTCTTCCCGCAGACCTTCGCGAAGTACGGCGAGGTCCTGGCCGGCGCCGGCCTCTCCCCGAACGACGGCCTCGGCACCATCTTCAAGGGCCTGGAGACCATCCCGCACGGCCTCGGCGACGAGATCAAGGCGTCCTTCGACGCCGAGATCGCCGCGGGCCCGGCCCTCGCCATGGTCGACTCCGACAAGGGCATCACCAACCTGCACGTGCCGTCCGACGTCATCGTCGACGCCTCGATGCCGGCCATGATCCGCACCTCCGGCCACATGTGGGGCCCGGACGGCCAGGAGGCCGACACCCTCGCCGTCCTCCCGGACCACTCCTACTCCGGCGTCTACCAGGCCGTCATCGAGGACTGCCGCGCCCACGGCGCCTTCGACCCGGCCACCATGGGCTCCGTCCCGAACGTCGGCCTCATGGCGCAGAAGGCCGAGGAGTACGGCTCCCACGACAAGACCTTCGAGATCGCCGCGGCCGGCACCGTCCGCCTCGTCGACGCCGCCGGCAACACGGTCCTGGAGCAGGAGGTCGCCGAGGGCGACATCTTCCGCTCCTGCCAGACCAAGGACCTGCCGATCCAGGACTGGGTCAAGCTCGCCGTCACCCGCGCCCGCGCCACCGGTGCCCCGGCCGTCTTCTGGCTGGACGAGAACCGCGCCCACGACGCCCAGCTGATCGCCAAGGTCAACACGTACCTCGCGGAGCACGACACCGAGGGCCTGGACATCCGGATCCTGTCCCCGGTCGAGGCCACCAAGTTCTCTCTGGAGCGCATCCGCCGCGGCGAGGACACCATCTCGGTCACCGGCAACGTCCTGCGCGACTACCTGACCGACCTCTTCCCGATCCTGGAGCTGGGCACCAGCGCCAAGATGCTCTCGGTCGTCCCGCTGATGGCGGGCGGCGGCCTCTTCGAGACGGGCGCCGGCGGCTCCGCCCCGAAGCACGTCCAGCAGCTCGTCAAGGAGAACTACCTGCGCTGGGACTCGCTCGGCGAGTTCTTCGCGCTGGCCGCCTCCTTCGAGCACCTGGCCACCACCACGGGCAACGCCCGCGCCCAGGTCCTCGCCGACACGCTGGACCGCGCCACCGGCACCTTCCTCAACGAGGACAAGTCGCCGACCCGTCGCCTCGGCGGCATCGACAACCGCGGCAGCCACTTCTACCTGGCCCTCTACTGGGCCCAGGAGCTCGCCCAGCAGACCGAGGACGCGGAGCTCGCCAAGGCGTTCGCCCCGCTCGCCGAGGCGCTCGGTGCCAACGAGCAGAAGATCGTCGACGAGCTGAACGCCGTCCAGGGCTCCCCGGCCGACATCGGCGGCTACTACCAGCCCGACCCGGCCAAGGCCGCGGCCGTGATGCGCCCGTCCGCCACCTTCAACGAGGCGCTCGCGACCCTCGCCTGAAGCGTGAGCGGAGCCGCGGTGACGGTCCTGTGACACCGCCGTGACGCCTGACCACCCCGGCCGGACAGCTTCCGGCCGGGGTGGTCGCGTCGGTGGCGCATCCGGCGTACCGGTGTGAGTCTGGATGGATGAGCTGGGCATCATGGACGACCGCCGGTGTATACACCGGGCGTGGCGGGGTGCTGACCGACGAGGTCGGTGTGCTCACGGGCGATCTGACCGTGCACACCACCTACATCGACGGCGAGGCACGCGTGGCCGTGCAGTACAGCGGCGCATCCGACTGGTTCACCATGTCGGGAAGTCCGGTCCCCTGCGGATCCGAGGAGGCGAGCCGGGACCTGCACGACCTGGTGGTCGCGGCCGTACGGGCAGGGGCCAAGGCGACCGTTCCCACCATGCCGCACCTGTCGGGGTAGCGGACCCCGGCCGGGAGGCGGGACGGTAAAAGTGTTGTCGTGACCGCTCCCGGTGGTCTCCTGACCGGCGGGCCGCACCGGCGGCCGGCGCAGTGGGAGACCAGGGGAGAGTCGGGACATGAACAGCGTCGAGGACCGCACCGCCGTGCTCGTCGAGGCGGCGCGGGCGGGTGACGCACGGGCCGGTGACGAGCTCGTACGGGCGTTCCTGCCGCTCGTCTACAACATCGTCGGCCGCGCCCTGGACGGCCACGCCGACGTCGACGACGTCGTCCAGGAGACGATGGTCCGCGCCCTCGACGGCCTGTCCGGCCTGCGCGACCCGGCCCGCTTCCGGTCCTGGCTGGTGGCCATCGCCATGAACCGGATACGGCACCGCTGGCGGGAACGCCAGCAGGCACCGCTGCCCGGTCTCGAGCACGCCGAGGCCCTCGCCGACCCGGCCGGCGACTTCACCGGCCTCGCCATCCTGCGCCTCGGCCTCACCGGCCAGCGCCGTGAGGTCGCCGAGGCCACCCGCTGGCTCGACGAGGACGACCGCGAGCTGCTCTCCCTGTGGTGGCTGGAGGCGGCCGGCGACATCGGCCGCGCCGAACTGGCCGCCGCCCTCGACGTCCCGCCCCGGCACGCCGCCGTCCGCGTCCAGCGGATGAAGGAGCGCCTGGAGACCGGCCGCGCCGTGGTGCGCGCCCTCGCCGCCGTGCCGCCCTGCCCCGCACTCGCCGAGACCACCGCGGCCTGGGACGGCCGCCCCTCCCCGCTCTGGCGCAAACGCCTCGCCCGCCACCTCGACGGCTGCCGCCGCTGCGCGCCCGCCCGCAGCGGCCTCGCCCCCGCCGAGGGCCTGCTCGTCGGCCTCGCCCTGGTACCGCCGCTGGTGGCCTGGGCCGGGCGGGGCCACCCCATGGCGAACACGGCGCAGACGCTGGAGCCGGTGGAGACGGTGGCGTACGAGGCGACGCCGACGCCCGCGAGGGCCGGGGGCGGTCCGCGGCGCGGGCTGCTCGTCGGGGCCGGAGTGCTCGCACTGCTGGGCGCCGCGGTGCTCGTCGTGCCGGGGCTCGGGCCGGGCGAGCGCGGCGCACAGCGGGCCGCGGCCGCACCGGAGCCGGCCGTCACCACGCCGACCGCGCCCGCGCCGAGCCGTACCGTGACCGTCCCGGCACCCCGGCCGTCCACCACCGCGCCGCGCACGCCGAGCCCCAGCCGGACCCGGGCGCCCGAACCGAGCCCCGAGGAGCGGGTGAACCGGCTGGTCAACCGGCACCGGGCGGCGGCAGGTTGCGGCCCGCTGCGCGTCGACCCCGCACTGACGGCCGTCGCCGCCGCGTACGGCAGGGAGATGGTCAGGCGCGGCTTCTACGGGCACGAAGGACCCGACGGTTCGGATCCGGGCGGCCGGATGACGGCCGGCGGCTACACGTGGAGCGCCTGGGCCGAGAACCTGGCCCGCGGCCAGGCCGCCCCCACGACCGTCGTGGCGGACTGGATGGCCGACCCGCCCCACCGCGCCAACCTGCTCGACTGCCGGTTCCGGGACACCGGCATCGCCGCGGTGCCCGGCCCCGACGGCACGGTCTGGGTGCAGGAGCTCGCCTCGCCGCTGCGCTGACCGGCCAGAACCCCGCCACCGGCCGCCGCCGATCACCAGCCACCGACCACCGGCCGCCCGTCACCGGCCGGTGGCGAAGTCCTGGACCCACCACGGGCCGTTGGCGGCCAGGTTGACGCCCACGCCGACGTCCTTGAACGCGCAGTTGAGGATGTTCTTGCGGTGCCCCTCGCTCTTCATCCAGTCGTCCACCGCCTGCGCCGGTGTGTGCGGACCGCGGTGGATGTTCTCGCCCCAGGAATCCCAGTCGTAGTGGGCGGCGGTGATCCGCTGGCCCGCGTTCCGCCCGTCCGGGCTTTCATGGGCGTAGTAGCCGCGCTCCGCCATGTCGTCCGCGTGCTCCTGCGCCGCCTCCCGCAGCTTCGGGTCGTCGCGCAACGGCTCGCAACCCGCCTTCTGCCGCTCGCGGTTGGCCAGGGTGACCACCTGGGAGACGTACTGCGCGGCGCTCCCGGCGGCGGCCGCTTCCGGCGCGGAGACCCAGGCGACGACCGGCCGGACGACCGACACCTGCGGAGCCGAGGAGAGCGGCGGTGCCGGGGCCGCGCCCGCGTCCGCCGGGGACCCGAGCGTCATCACGTACACCCCGGTCGCCACGGTCACCGCCGCCGCCAGCGACCCTGCCGTCGCCACCGTCGTACGGAACGACGGGCGGCGCAGTCCCCTCCGCCGACGGTGCCGGCCGCGCCCGGTCAGCCCGGCCCGCTTCCGGGGGAGCGAGGTGTCGTCGGGGTCGTACGCGTCGTGCCGCATGGAGCTCCGTTCCCGGTGTCGGATCCCGCTGTCGAGGGATCGGACCGATCAGACGGCGATATCACTTTCCTGCTCCGCCGGACCCGACACCGTTCGTCAACCGCAAGCGTCAATCCCGCGCGCCGAACCCGGGCGTCAGGACTCCTCGTGCGGCACGACGGCGACCGGGCACGGCGCCAGGTGCAGCGCCGCGTGCGCCACCGAGCCGATCCGCTGCCCGAGCGCCCCGCGCCGCGCCCGCCGCCCCACCACGAGCAGCCGGGCGGAACCGGACTGCGAGAGCAGCACCTGCCCGGCGCTGCCCAGCTCCACGTGCTCGGTCACCGGTACGTCCGGGAAGCGCTCCCGCCACGGCGTCAGGGCCTCGCGCAGCGCCTTCTCCTCGTACGGTACGAGCCCGCCGGCCTCGTCGGCGAGCGCGAGCGAACTCGGGCTGTACGCGATCAGCGGCGGCAGACTCCATGCCCGCACCGCCCGTACCGAGGCCCCGTGCGCAGCCGCCGTCTCGAAGGCGAACCCGAGCACGGGCGCGCTGTCCTCGGGGCTGCCGTCCTGGCCGACCACGATCTCCCCGGGCGTTTTCCCGTCGGTGGCCGTCTCGCCGTCGCGGGAGCGGACGGCGACCACCGGCACCGGGGAGGCGGCGATGATCTGCTGTCCGTACGAGCCGAGCAGGAAGCCGGTGAGCGCGCCGTGGCCGCGGGAGCCGATCACGAGCAGCTCGGCCTCGTCGACCGTGCCGAGCAGCGCGGCCACCGGTGTGTCGCCGATGACCTGGGCGGACAGCGGAAGCCCCGGGTGGCGCTCCGCGACGGCCGCCTCGGCTCCGCGCAGCACCTCACGCGCCACCTGCTGCTGCGCGGTCGGGTCCTGGTCGAGCGGCAGGGCCAGTGGTTCCCAGCGCCAGGCGTGCACCAGACGCAGCGGCAGACCCCGGTGCGCCGCCTCACGCGCGGCCCAGTCCGCCGCGGCGAGACTCTCGGCGGAACCGTCCACTCCCGCGACGATCTCACGACTCATCAGGCTGCCTCCGTCGGTTCGGCGTCGGGCCCGCCGGGCTGCGGTCCCGTCCGTCTCCAGCTTGGGCCCATCGGCCGCCGCGGGGGAGGGCCGGAGGTCCCGACGTGCCGAGACATCCGGCCTCCGTCCCGCAACCGCCTGGCCGCCGGCTACGCCAGGAGAGTGAGCCGGGCGTGGGTGCCGTGCAGGTAGTGGTCGCCGATGTCGCGCAGCCGGTGGTCCGGGGAGACCGGGGCGGTGAGCGCGCGGACGTTGCGCCAGAAGCGGTCGAAGCCGGGACCGCTGCCGTGCGGTTCGGCGCCGGTCGCGTTCCGCGGCGCCTGGTCGACGAGTTCCAGGATGCGGGTGGTGATGTCCATGGCCGCCCGGTTGGCGACCGTCTCGGCCGCCGCGACGAGGACGGCGATGTCGGCCCGCTCCTCGACGCCGAGCTCCCGCTCGGCGAGCAGCCCGTGCGCGAAGGCGTCGGTGGCCCGTTCCACCACCGCGGCGGCGGTGTGCGCGGCCGTGGCCAACTCCCCGTACGCGAGCAGGAGGTACGGATCGTCCGCGGGCCCCGGCTCGACGGACCCGCCCGGTTGCCCGGCGGAGGCGGTCACCGGTCCGGCCTGGCTGGCGCGGCTGATGTCCCGCGCCTCGGCGAGCGCCCCCTCGGCGACCCCGAGCCCGACGTGCACCAGGAGCAGTCGCAGGGCGAGCGGGGCGAGCGTGGAGTACGGCGCGACGGCGTGCTCGTCGTGGGGGAGCGCGCCGAGCACGTCGGCGGCCTCGACCGGCACCCGGTCGAAGGTGACGGTGCCGGCTCCGGCGAGGCGCTGGCCCACCCGTTCGGCGTACGGCTCCGTGAACACGGAAGGGTGCGCCGGGTCCACCAGGACGAGCAGCAGGTCACCCGTCTCCGTACACCGCGCCCCGACGACGAGCCGGTCGGCGACCGTCACTCCGGAGGCGAACGAGCGCCGTCCGTCGAGGACGTAGGCGCCGCCGCCGACCGGGGTCAGGTCGAGCCCGTCGGGAGCGGGTTCGACGGCCCCGGCGAGCAGCCAGCCCTCGTCGACGGTGCTGGCCAGGAGGTCCGGAGAGCCGGACCCGGACCCGGACGCGTACCCGGACCCGCCGCCGGAGCCGGCCCCGGCACCGGAGCCGAGGAGGCGAGAGGTCCAGGACAGGACGCAATGGTGGGCGAGGAGTTCGCCTATCGAGCCGTCCGCTGCCGAGATCTCCCTGACCACTCCGCACGCGGTGTGCCACTCCGCGCCGCGCCCGCTGGGCCCCGGCGCGGTGAGCAGGGCCGGCAGACCCGCCTCCTGGAGCCGGGCCACCTCGTCGAACGGCGCCTTGCCGGCCCGGTCGCGGACGAGCGCGTCGACGGCGAGGTCGTCGGCCAGCTCGCGGGTGACACGGGGCCAGATGGCGTCGTCGCCGGGGCGGTCGAGCGGCGCGGAGGCGGTTCGTCGCGTGGACTTCTTCGGCGTTCTCACGTCACCTCACCGGATCCCCTTGTATTCCCACTGGATTAGTAGGGATAGTGACAGAGGGGCGTCGTGACCCCCAAGACCCGTCCGCATCACGGACACCAGGGTCTCGGTAGATGGACAGGTCGCTCGCGACCTGGGAATTCCCCGGGACTTGGCGGTCAGGCGTCGATTGCGGGCGGGTCAGGGCCGGTTCAAGCGTGGGGCAGGGGTGAAGGGGTGGGCCGGTGGTGCGTCAGGGGTTGGTCCAGGCGTCCGGGGCCTCCGCGAGCGCGACGACCTCCGGCGGCAGCTTCGCCGCGGCGATCTCGGCCAGCGAGACCCCTTCGAGGACCTGGCGGACGTTCGCCCGCAGCGCGACCCACAAGGTCAGCAACGACTCGGCCGGACCGGTGTACGAAAGCTCCGGCGGCCGCACCCCGCGCACCGACACCAGCGGCCCCTCCACGCACCGGATCACATCCGCGACCGAGATCTCCGCGGCCGGCTTGGCCAGCCAGTAGCCGCCGTTGCCGCCGCGCTGGCTCTGCACCAGACCGCCCTTGCGCATGTCGCCGAGGATGCCCTCGAGGAACTTGTGCGAGATCCCCTGGTTCTCGGCGATGGCCTCCGCCTTCACCGGCCCCGCGTCCCGGGCCGCGGCGAGCTGGAGCGCGGCGCGCACCGCGTAGTCGGCCCTGGCTGAAATGCGCATACGCGCATTATGCCTAGCCGATCCGTTCCGCACCCTTGACGAGTGCAGCGACCGCTCCCACACTCGAAGACGGGAATCCGAGCGAACAGGTAGGGAATCATGAGCGCCAGGCCCGCACCGGACACGGCATCCGTCGTCCGGCCGCCGCGCCCCCTGGTCCTGACCTCCCGCCGTCACATCGACCTGCTGCGGGTCTGCGCCCAGGCTTAGACAGCGCCCGCGCCGTCACCCCCGCGCCGTCACCCCCGCGCCCGCGCCTTCCCGCGCCCTCGCCTTCCCCCGCCCACCGGCACCCCCTTCCCGTACCTCTGCTGCCTCCCGGCACGCGCCGACGCCCTTCGCCGTCGTGCGCACCGCGACCCAGCACCGAGCACCCAGGGAGAACCATGTCCGTCGTCCCCGTCATCACCGCCGCCCCCGCCTTCCGGGGCCGCATCGGCCGCGACATGCGCAGCGGCCACTACGCCGTGCCGCACCGCTACCGGCTCCACCTCGCCGCCGCCGACCCCGACTGTCTGGGCGTCGCCGTGACCCACGCGCTCCTCGGCCTCGACGAGGTGCTCCCTCTGACCGTGCTGCCCGCGCGCCCCGACACGGCCGACGGCGGGTACGGCGTGCTGCGGCCCCTGTACGAGGCCAGCGCGCACCTCTACACCGGCCCCGCGGCCGCGCCCGTGCTCAGCGACGGCTGGACCGGAAGGATCGTGTCCACCCACGTGCCCGACATCCTGCGCGACCTCGCCCTGCGCTTCCGCGGCGAAGGCCCCGAACTGCTGCCCGAGGAGCGGCAGGACGAGATCCGGGCCGTGGCCGACCTGTGCGAGCACAGCGTGCAGGCCGCGGCCCAGCGCGCCGGGGAACTCGGCCTCGACGACACGGCGGCCCACCGTGATCCGCTCACCGTGCTGTTCGCCGCGCTCGGCTCACTCGAACGGCGCCTCGCCCGCCACCCGTACGTCCTCGGCGACACGCCCACCGCCGCCGACGTCACCGTCTGGGTCACGCTCGTGCAGCTCGACACCGTGCACCGCTGGCACCTCGACGCCGCCGCCATGGAACGGGTCGCCGGGCACACCGCCCTGTGGGCCTACGCGGGGCGGCTCGCCGCCCGGCCGGAGTTCGGGCGGCACCTCGACGTGGAGGGGCTGCTCGCCCGGCACCGGGCCCACTGCCGCGGACAGGAGGCGGCGGGAGCCGCGATGCGCATCGTGGACTGGGACGCCGCGCGGGGCTGAGCGGGATCGGGACGGGGCCGGATGCGGGGCCCGGCTTCCGCCGCAGGTCCCGGCGCGTGATCAGCGGGGCCCCGCCTCCGGCCGGTCGGCCGGAGCTGCGGCCGGTCAGCCGAAGGCACGGCCTGCCAGTGGTTCGGTGGCGTCGCCGCCGCCCGTGCGGGCGCCGCGCAGAAAGGCCTCCAGGGCCTCGACCGAGGTCCTGGACGGCTCCCAGCCCAGCTCGTGCCGCGCCCGGTCGGTGGCGAGCAGCGGCAGCCGCAGCACCGCGTCGAAGAGATCGGGCGAGGCGGGCGCCAGGCGCATCCGCCAGGCCGCCGAAAGGACGCCGCGGACCGCCGCGTTCGGTACCTTCACCGGCCGCGCGCCGAGCATCCCGGCGAGCACCTCCACGTCCACGACCGGCTCGGCCGCGAGATTGAACGGGCCCCGCACGTCCCGCAGCAGCGCCCGCCGGTAGGCGTCGGCGGCGTCGTCGGTGTGCAGGGCCTGGAAGCTCAGGCCGGACAGTTCCGGCACGAACGGAACGAACTCCGGCCGGAACAGCTGCCCCGGCAGCCACCGCCCGGCGAAGATCCTCCGCTGCTCGCTCGCCGACTCCTCCTTGAACAGGAAGCAGGGCCGCATCCGCACCACCCGCGTCTGCGGATGGTCGCGTTCGAAGGTGTCCAGGACCCGCTCCAGATACGCCTTCTCCCGGGTGTACGCGGCCCCCGGCCAGCCGTGCGTCGGCCACTCCTCGGACACCGGCGCGCCGCTCTCGGGACCGGGGGAGTAGGCGCCGATCGAGGAGGCGTGCACCAGGACCGGGACGCGCGCGGCGGCGACCGCGTCGAAGACCCGTACCGAGCCGAGCACGTTGGCCCGCCAGGTCTCCACCGGGTCGTGCGTCGGCTGGAAACGCCAGGCCAGGTGGACCACGGCGTCCGCGTCCGCCACGTACTGGGCGAGCCGGGGCGCGTCCCCGTCCTGGGACAGGTCCACCTCCGCCCACTCGGTACGCTCCAGCTCCAGCTGGGGCCGGCGGCGGGCCAGGCCGAGGACGGACGCGACCCGCGGCTCCCGTTCCAGGGCCCGCAGCAGACTCGTCCCGACGTTCCCGGTGGCGCCGGTGACCACCACGCGCAGTCGCTCGCTCGAGTTCATGTCTCGACCTTCCGCCATCGTGGGCGCCCGCGCATGCGGGGGAAACCCGCCGGTGCGTCACCGGTGACACATCGTGACGCCATCGGTCGCGCGCGTGAGCGGCTGACCCCACGATGGACGGGCCGGGGGACCAGTGGGCCGTACGGCCGCATCAGCGCGCGGCCGCACGACCGCGTGACCGCGTGACTGTGTGACCGCACGACCGCGTGATCGTACGGCCGTCTCAGAAGGACCGGAGGACCGAATGCTGCTCCCCGACAGAACCACGATCGACCGCCTGCTGCGCACCTTCCGCGCCCAGGAGCGGCTGGTCCTGACCACGCCCTACGACCTGGCCGCCCGGCGGCGGTTCGAGGACACCGCGTACACCCTGTGCGTCCTGATGGGAGAGCGCAGCGCACGCCAGGCGGTCCACGCCGCCGAGCGCTACGTGGCGGAGACCGCGCCCGGCCTCGGCGTGTGCGGTTCGACGAGCGTGAGCGGGGTAACCGCCGACTAGCTCGAACGGGCACGGGCGGGAGGTGCCGACGATGGACGGACCGGGTTCACGGCTCTCGCCGCGCGAGCGGCGGATCCTCGACGAGATCGAACAGGACCTGGGCACGGACGCCTCCTTCGCCCGGGCCGTCGGCACCCGCCGGCTGCGGGTCCGGTTCCGCACCGCCCGGCTCGTGGGCCCGGCCGCCGCCGTTTTCGGCGCGGCGTCGGTCGTCCTCTTCGTAGCGGCCGTCGCCACCGGCACCCCGGTGCTCATGTGGGGCTTCGCCGTTGTCTGGGTGCTCACGCTGGCGTGCCTGCTGCGGCTGCTGCTCCGCTGGTCGCGCCGCCATCTTACGGGTGACGAACGCCCCTGCCCCGAGCAGAAGGACCCCACCTGAACGGCCGCTCCGCCAGAGCCACTTCGCCACGGGCCGGTCCGTCCCCTGCCGGTCCGTCACGGGCGTGGGAAGCGGTCCCGTACGGCGTCGACGCAGGTGTCCCGGGAGGTCGGCCCGCCGAAACGGAGCCGGTCGTAGGGCGCGAAGGCGGGTTCCAGCGCGTCCAGCTCGTCCACCAGGGCGTGCAGCGCGGCCGACCACAGCGGGGACTCCGGCCGCGGCGAACGGACGGCGTCCGTGATCGCGGCCGTCAGCTCCTCCTTGCGCATGATGGTGTCCGGCGCGACCCGGTGCAGACACACGTACTGCCCGCTCCGATACGCCTCCCATTCGGCCGCGCCCGCCACCGGATCCGCCCAGTGCGCCGTGAACCAGTCGCGCAGCCGCTCCGGCCCGCCCGCCGCGTCGGCGAGCGCGAAGAGATCGCGCGGGACCATCTGCGCGCCGTCCGAACGCAGATACCCGGGCAGCGGCAGCAGCCCCGCCAGCATCTGCCGCCTGGCCTCGGCCGCGTCCCGGCCGAGCGCGTCGCACAGCGTCTCCAGGGGCGTGAACTGCGCGCTCACGTACGCGTCGTCCTCGGCCGTCATCGGATGCTCGCCGTTCACCTCGCGAAACCGCCGCGCGACCTCCGCCACGTACGCCCCCTCCGCCGCGTACGTCTCCTCCCTCGTCCTGTCCGTCGTCCTGCCCGTCCGCATCGCCCGTTCCTTCCGGCAGACCGCCCCGGCACCTCCCGGGCGGCGTCCGGACGACGCTAGGCGCCCCGCGTTTCGGCGCCCGCCGAACCGTGCGCGCCCTGGCCCTGCGCGTCAGTTGCCGCGGGCGCCGAAGCGGCGCCACAGCCACAGCGAGAGCGCCGCGCCGAGCGCCGAGCCCACCAGAGCGAGCGGCAGTCCGGAGGTGCCGCCGGACGGGGCGGCGTTCTTGGCGGCGCCGTGGCCGCCGGCCGCCGCCGCGGCCTGTACGCCGGCACCGGTCTCGGGGCCCGCCTTCGCCTGGGCCTGGGCCTGGGCCTGGGCCTGCGCCTGGGTCTGCGCCCGGGCCTGTGCCTGGGCCCGCACCGACTCGGGCGCGGGGGCCGTGCCGCGTGCCTTGCGCAGGTCCTCCGCGGGCTTCAGGGAGCCCACCGGCTGCACCCGGCCCCACGCGTCGAAGCCCCAGTCGAGCAGCTCCCGCGCCTCCTCGTACACGGAGAACCCGCCGCCCTGGGGGTTCATCACCGACACCACCAGAGTCCGCCCGCCGCGCTTGGCAGCGGCGACCAGGGTGTTCCCCGCGTTGCTCGTGTAGCCGTTCTTCACGCCGATGAGCCCGGGGTAGCGCGCCACCCCGTCCGCGCCCGTGAGCAGCCGGTTGGTGTTGGCGATGCCGTACGACCACCCGCCGGCCGGGAAGTCGGCGTACGCGGTCGAGCAGTAGCGGGTGAACTGCGGGTCCTGGAGCCCCGCGCGCCCGAACACCGCCAGGTCGTACGCGGAGGACACCTGGCCCGGCGCGTCGTAGCCGTCCGGCGAGACCACCCGGGTGTCCCGGGCGCCGAGCGAGCGGGCCTTCTCCTGCATCTGCTTCGACATCGACTTCCAGCCGCCGTTCATGGCGGCGAGCACGTGCACGGCGTCGTTGCCCGAGCTGAGGAAGACCCCGTTCCACAGGTCCGACACCTTGTAGGTGAAGCCCTCCTTCACGCCCACCATGCTGCTGCCCTCGCCGATGCCCTCCAGCTCCTCGTCGCGGACGGTGTGGCGCTCGTCCGGCGCGTGATGGGGCAGCGCCGTGAGCGCGAACAGCGTCTTCAGGGTGCTGGCCGGCGGCAGCGGCCGGTGCGCGTTGCGCGCCGCGAGCACCTCGCCCGTCCCCGCGTCGGCCACCAGCCAGGACAAGGCGGACACGGACGGCAGCTCCGGGGCGCCGCGCAGCGGCTGCACCTGTGTGCCGGAGCGGTCCAGCCGGGCGGGATCGACGAACGGGCGCGCGGGCGGGGTGGGCTCCGCGACGGCGGCGGCCGACGCCGCCGGGACCGGCAGGGCGAGCAGCAACGCCGCGGCACCGGCGGCGGCATGGCGGAGAGCTGGCATGACGATCATTCAGCCACCGTAGGAACGCCGCCCGCGCCGCGCAGATCGGACTGCGCCGACCGGCGTAGGCGGTCACGCCGGCGGGGCGGCGACGCCGGTCGCCATGACGTCGGCGCCGGGCGCAGGGTGGGGCAGTGCCCAGTGGCCACAGGGCGCCGCCGCGCCGGCTTCGGGTTGCCATGAGGTCGGTGCGCGGCGAGCCCGGTGAGTCCGCCCTCCGCGTCGCCCGGCCGGCCCTCGCCACCCGGGGAGGCACCCGGCCCGCCCCGGCTGTCCGTGCGGCAAGGCATCCTGGTGACGTGTCCTCACTCCCGTACCAGAGCAGGCCCGTTGCCCCGACGGGCGCACCGCCGCCGTCCGAGCACATGATCGTCTGCGGCGACGACGTCCTCGCCCACCGGCTCTCGGCCGAACTCCACGAGATGTACGGGGAGCGGGTCACCCTGCTCGTCCCGCCGCCCGGCGAGCGGTCCGGGCGCACCGACCGCGCCGGGCGCCCCGCACCGCGCACCGGCCGGGCCATGGCGCTCTTCGGGCGGGTGACGGCCGCCGTCACCCGCACCACCGGGACCGCGGCCGGGGCCGGGGCCGGGAGCGCCGAGGACCGACCGGCGGTCCGGGTCGTCGAGACCGCGGAGGTCGACGACGCCACGCTGCTCGACGCGGGCGTCGAGCGGGCCGCCGCGCTCGCCCTCGTCCACGAGGACGACGAGCGCAACATCCGTACCGCGCTCGCCGCCCGCCGGCTCAACCCGCGCCTCCGGCTGGTCATCCGGCTCTACAACCGCAGGCTCGGCCAGCACCTGGCCACCCTCCTCGACCAGGCCGCGGCCGTCGTCGAACCGGGCCTCGACCCCGGAAAGCTGGACGCCGCCGTGACCGTGCTCTCGGACGCCGACACCGCCGCGCCCGCTCTCGCGGCCACCGCCGTCGCCGGCAGCAAGAAGGTCATCCAGGCGGGCGGTCTGCTGCTGCACGCCGTGGACCGCACTCCGTCCGCGCCGGGCGAGGTGGCCGACCCTGGCCTGTGCCCGCTCGCCCTGCTCTCCGCGACCGCCGGCGACCCGGCCGGCTGCGAGGGCTCCGAGCGCAGCGGCGACCAGCGGCCGCGGCTGCTGCCCGGCGACGCCGAGGTGGCCGCCGCGACCGGGCGGGGGATCGTCGCGCTCGAGACGGTCCGGTACGAGGGACCGGCGCAGACCCCCGGCTGGCTCGGTGCCTCCGCGCTGCCCGTCGGCTCGCTGTTCTCGCGGCGGCTGCGCTGGTCGCTCGCCGGGGTCGCGGCCGCCGTGGTCGGCCTCGCCCTGGCGTCCTGGCTCACCACCGGCGACCATCCGCTGCACGCGGCCTATCTGATCCTGCTCGACATCTTCGCCATCGGCGACCCGGCCGTCGGCGAGCCGACCAGCCGTCAGGTGCTGCAGATCCTCGCCGGATTCGTCGGACTCCTCCTGCTGCCCGTGGTGATCGCCGCGCTCCTGGAGGCCTTCGGCACCTTCCGCAGCGCGACCACGCTGCGCCGCCCGCCGCGCGGCCTCTCCGGGCACGTCGTGCTCCTCGGCCTGGGGAAGGTCGGCACCCGCGTCCTCGCCCGGCTGCGCCGCATGAACATCCCCGTGGTGTGCGTCGAGGCCGACCCCGAGGCCCGCGGCCTCGCGCTCGCCCGGCGGCTGCGGGTGCCGACCGTCATCGGCGACGTCACGGAGGAGGGCGTCCTGGAGGCCGCCCGCATCCACCGCGCCCGTGCCCTGCTCGCCCTCACCAGCGTCGACATCACCAACCTGGAGGCCGCGCTGCACGCCCGCTCGCTCAGCCCCGAGCTGCGGGTGGCGCTGCGGCTGTACGACGACGACTTCGCCACCGCCGTCTACCGCACCCTGCGCACCGCCTACCCGCACGCCGTCACCCGCAGCCGCAGCGTCTCGCACCTGGCGGCGCCCGCGTTCGCCGGGTCGATGATCGGCCGCCAGATCCTCGGCGCGCTCCCCGTCGAGCGCCGGGTGCTCCTCTTCGCCGCCCTCGACGTCGCCGACCACCCCCTCCTGAACGGCCGCACGGTCACCGAGGCGTTCCGCCCGGGCGCCTGGCGCGTCATCGCCCGCGGCGACGCCGGCGTCCCGCACGACCGCTCCGGCTACGTCCCGGCCTGGGAGCTCCCGGCCGGCACGGTCCTCGGCGCCGGCGACCGCGTCGTCCTCGCCACCACCCGCCGCGGCCTGGCCGAACTCCACGGCCGCCACCCGCGGCGGGCAGGGGAGGACGAGCCCACCGAGCCGGTGGGGGAGAGCGTCGGCTGAGCGGCGGCCGCCAGCCGGCGGCCCGCCCCGGCGTACAACCGCTCACGCAGAACGAGCGGTTGAACCGAGGAACTGACGCTCAGAGCACTGCGACCCGAGCCGACGACGATCCTCCTCACCCGGCCCTCCCCCGTTCTGGCGCGGGGGAGGCCCGCAGAGCGGCCACCAGGCCGAGCAGTCGTGCCTCGTTCCCGGAAAGCCCCGCTTCTCGCAGCGCCGCGTCGGCCTCCGCCATCGGATGGGTGAGCATCGCCGCCGCGTACGGCTCGAGGCGCGGGTCGGAGAGCACGGCCTGAGTGGATTCGAGCAGCCGCAGATAAGCCTGGGCGGCGGCGCGCTCGCGGCCGGTGAGGGTCGTCATGTCGGGCTCCCTGTCGGTTGGTTCGAGACTGACGCGTCCCACCCTCTCGTACGGGTCTGACAATCAGGCCCCGGCGGCGTCCAGGTGCGCCGCGAGCCGTGCCAGGAAGACCCGCTGACCCGCCACCAGAAGGGGTTCGGCCGCCGGGAGTCCGTACCAGCCGACCCGGTCGATCTCCGGGAACTCGCGCTGCACGCCCGAACCGCGCGGCCACTCCATCGTGAATGTCCCCGGCACGACCGCCGCCGGGTCGAGATCCGCCTGCACGGCCCAGACGGTCACGGTCTTCCCGTTGCGCTGCCGCGCCTCGCCGAGCGCGATCCACTCCCCGTCCGGTGCCGGAAGCCCCAGTTCCTCCTCGAACTCCCGGCGCGCCGCGGCCTCGGGCGGCTCGTCGGGCTCGTACTCGCCCTTGGGGACCGACCAGGCGGCCTCGGACCGCGAGGCCCAGAACGGGCCGCCCATGTGGGCGATCAGGACCTCCGTGCCACCGTCCGCCGTGCGGCGGAAGAGGAGGAGACCGGCGCTGCGCTTCTTTGGCATACGGCCCAGTGTGGCGGACCGGGGTCCGCCGCGTCCCGCCGCTCACCGCTCGGACCGATCCGTCGGAAATCTTTGACGCGTCGGAGAATTCCGACGTATGGTGGCGGCATGCCCACCGATGTGTTCGGCGTGCTGGCCAATCCGGTGCGCCGCAAACTGCTCGAAACGCTGCGGGACGGACCGCGCTCCACCGGCGAGCTGGCCGGCCTGTTCGCGCTCGGCCGGCCCGCGGTCTCCGAGCACCTGGCCGTCCTCAAGTCCGCCGGGCTGGTGAAGGAGGAGCCGCGCGGCCGGCACCGCTACTACCACCTGAAGCCGGCCCCGCTCGCCGAGGTGAGCGAGTGGCTGCATCCCTTCGAGCACTACTGGAAGCAGCGCCTCGACGCCCTGGCCGACCTGCTCGACGAGCAGCGGGACCAGCACAGGGAGCACGACGAGAACGACGAGCACGACAAGAACGAGGAGAACGACACGTGAGCGACACGCCGGAGAGCGACACCATCCGCCTCGCCCGATTCCTGCCCCACCCGCCGGCCGCCGTCTGGGCCGCGCTCACCGACCCCGAGCTGCACGCCCGCTGGTGGGCAGCCGGGGACGTCAAGGCGGTCGTCGGCCACCGCTTCACCCTCGACATGGGCAACTTCGGCAGCCAGCCCTGCGAGGTGACCGAGGCCGTCCCCGAGCGCCTGCTCGCCTACCGCTTCGCCGAGGGCTCCCTCGACACCACGATCACCTGGCGCCTCGAACCGGAGGGCACGGGCACCCGCCTCTTCCTCACCCACGCCGGCTTCGACCTCGACTCGCCGCTCGGCCGCCAGGCGTTCGAGGGCATGGGCCACGGCTGGCCGCACGTCCTCGACCGCCTCGGCGGTCTCCTGGAGGAGACGGTCTAGCACGGCAACGACGCCTGGTCGGGGCGGTCCTGCGAGCTTCGGGACCGCCGGCCCGGACGAGCCCAGGGCTCTGGTGCCGAGTGCCCGCGCGGGCGTACCGTGAGGGCATGACCGAGGCACGTTCGAGCCACCCCGGCAGCGCCGGGACGGGCGAAGCGGAACCGCGTGGGCGCGGACGACGCGGGATGCCGTCGTGGCCGGCCCGGAGCGGACGGGACGCGGCCGTCCCGAAGCCGCCACGTCCCAAGGCGGGTAGGGCCGCGCTTCCGGTCGTCGCCCTCGCCGCCGCAGCGCTGGCGCTGACGGCTTGTTCGTCCTCCTCCACCCCGAGCGCCCCCGCCCCGAATCCGTCGGCCCCGTCGCCCACGTCGGCCCCCGCGAACCCGTCGACTCCGTCGGCGCCGAACGCGCCGTCCGGCAGCACGCACTCCCCGTCGACCCCGAAGGCCCCGCCCTCCTCGTCCGGGAGCACCCGCACGAGCCACCCGAGCAGCGCTCCCCATGAGTGCAGGAGCAGCCAGCTCTCGGCCGCCCTCACGAGCCCCGAACCCGCCGCCGGTTCGATCTACGCGACCCTGGTCTTCACCAACAAATCCACCGTCACGTGCACGATGACCGGCTACCCGGGCGTGTCCTACGTGGCGGAGAACGGCGTGCAGTCCGGCAACGCCGCCGTGCGCGAGCCGGGGACGGTCACCACCGTCACCCTCAAGCCCGGCGGACGGGCGAACGCCAAGCTGCGCGACGCGAACGGCATCAGCGGTTACGACCCGGCGCAGTGCAAGCTCTCTCCCGCCGAGGGCCTGCGGATCTACCCGCCGGACCAGAAGGCCGCGCTCTTCGTCCCGTGGAAGACGGAGCACTGCGCGGGCCCGACCGTGCACTCGCTGACCATCGGACCGGTCGCAGCCGGCTAGGGCCTGACCCGCGGATCAGGGCCGGGGTCGCGCCTCCGAGGGCCCTGGAGGGTCACGGTCACCGGACCGCCCCGCGGGTCCACGTCCGCCGCCCAGCCGGCCGCGTGCCGCAGCGAGCGGTGCGGAACCAGCAGGGCCGGCAGCCGTCGTTCCTCCACCACCCGCTCGTCCTGGGTGATGGTCAGTACCGGCCGGACCAGCCGGGTCGCGGGGCGGAGCAGCAACGCCGGAACGGCCGACGCCGGTGCCGTGAGCCGGCCCGGCGACAGCCAGCGCAGCTCGCCCGCGGCCACCAGCGGCACACCCGGCGGGGGCCACGGCGCGCCCGCCAGATACGCCAGGACCGACGCCGCCGCGGCGCGGCCCTCCGCCGCTGCCGCCGTGGCCGGTTCGACGCCGCGGAGCAGATTGCCGGCCGCGAAGACGCCCGGCACCGGCGTGCGGAAGGCGGAGTCGACGGACGGGCCCCGGGTGGCCCGGTCCAGCGGGACCCCGCCCGACCGGGCCAGTTCGTGGTCCGGCAGCCAGTCGCCCGTGAACACCACCGTGTCGCAGCGCAGCAGCCCCGTACGGCCGTCGGCGCCGCACACCCGGACGCCCGCGAGCCGCCCGCGGCCCACGAGTTCGGCCACCGTCGTCCCCTGCAGGACGGGCGTCCCCGGCACCCGCGGGCCCCCGGGCCGGTCCGCGACGACGGCCGCCACCGTCACCCCGGCCCGGCGCAGGGTACGGACCGCGTGCCGGGCGACCGGGTCGGAGCCGACGACGACCGCGCGCTGCCCGATGCGCTCGCCGCGCAGCCCGAACAGCTCGACGGACTGCTGGAGTTCGCCCGTGCTCAGCACCCCGGCGGGCCGGGATCCCGGCACCAGGCGCGCGCTGCGCGGCCGCTCCCGCGCGCCCGTGGCGAGGAGCACCGCCCGGGCCGAGATCCGCTCCGGTCCGGTGGGCGCCGTGACCTCCAGCGTGAGCGGGCCCGCCCAGCCGGTCGCGCTCACCCCGGTCCGTACGACAGCTCCGGCCCGTACCGCCGCACGCACCGCCCGGCGGGCGTAGACCGGCCCCGGCCACGCGCCGAAGCCGGGGCGCGCGCAGTGCCGGGGCACCCCGCCGGGTGCCGCCTCCCGCTCCAGGACCTCCACCCGGCCCGCGCCCGCCGCCGCGAGCCGGGCCGCCGCGGCGAGCCCCGCCGGGCCCGCGCCCACGATCACCACGTCCACCGTACGGTTCACCGCACGCCCTCCTCGAACAGCGCGCGTACCGCCGCCCCGCAGGAGAAGCCCTGGCAGCGGCCCGCCCGGGCCCGGGTGCGGCGCCGCAGTCCGTCCAGGGACGCGGGCGGCACGGTGGAGGCGAGCGCGTCGCGGATCTCGCCGCGGGTCACCCGCTCGCAGTGGCAGACGATGGTGCCGTAGGCGGGGTCCCGGGCGATCAGCCCGGCGTCCCGGTACGGCCTGGGGAACGCCTCGCCGAGGTTCGGCATCCGGACGGGCGCGAGCGGCCGCTCGGCGCCGAGCTCCAGGCCCGCGCCGGCGAGCAGCTCCACGGTGTGCCGGCCGAGGGCCATCGAGGCCGTCAGGCCGGTGGAGCGGATGCCGCCTACGGTCACGTACCGCAGCTCGGGGTGGGCGGCGATCCGGTAGTCCTCGGCGCCGGTGGCGGCGCGCAGGCCCGCGTAGACGGCGGTGACCTCCTCGTCGAGCAGCGCGGGCAGGATCCGGCCGCCCTGCGCGCGCAGCGAGGCGAGCCCTTCGGCGGTCGAACCGGTCGCCGTCCTGTCGTCCAGGTCCTCGGCGGTCGGCCCGAGCAGCACGTTGCCGTACACGGTCGGCGCGATGAGCACGCCCTTGCCGAGCGCGCCCGGCACCGGCAGCAGGATGTGCCGGACCAGGCCGCGCGCGAACTTGTCGAAGACCACGAGCTGTCCGCGCCGCGGGGTGACCGTGAAGTCGTACCGTCCCATCAGCGCGTCGAAGGCGTCCGCGTGCAGCCCGCAGGCGTTGACCAGGAAGCGGGTGCGCAGCACCCCGCGCCGGGTGACCAGCCGGTGCGGCGTCCTGGCGTCGCCCGGGTGGACCTTCTCCACCGGGCACTCCAGGTGCAGGTCGACGCCGGAGCGCACGGCCTGGGTGGCGTACGCGAGCGGGGTCGTCCACGGGCAGACGACCGCCTCGCCCGGCACGTCGAGCGCGCCGAGCGCTCCCGGCCCCAAGTGGGGCTCGCGGGCGTACAGTTCGGCGGCGGTCAGCGGCCGGGTGCCGTGGTGGCCGTTGCGCACGGCCTTGTCGGCGAGGCGGGGCAGCGCGGCGAGCTGTTCCTCGTCCCAGGCGACGAGCAGCGCGCCGACGGGTTCGACGGGGATGCCGGTCTCCTCGGCGTACGCGGCGAGCAGCCCGGCGCCCTCGCGGACGAGGCGGGCCTCCAGGGAGCCGGGCACCGCGTCGAAACCGGTGTGCAGGATGGCCGTGTTGGCCTTCGAACTGCCCTCGCCGATGTCCCCGCTCGCCTCCACGAGCGCGACCCGCAGCGAGTGGCGGGCCAGCTCGCGGGCGATGGCGCAGCCCACCACGCCCGCGCCGACGACGGTGACGTCGTACGCGGCTGCGGGCGCCGACCCGTCGGGCAGCATGCCGCGCCGGGTGACGGTCATGCCGCTGGTCCTTCGCGGTGGCCGGCGTCGGCGAGCAGCGCCGCCACGGCCGTGCGGAACCTGCCCCGGCGGTCCGCCGCCTCGTCGGCGGTGATCCGCGGCTCGTAGACCGCCGACGGCTTCCACTCCGGGACGGCCTCGTGGACGGGGAGGCCGGGCGAGTGGCCGAGGCGGGCGACGGCCGCGACGCCGAGCGCGGTCGCGTCGGGGAGTGCGGAGACCTCGACGGGCCGCTGGAGGAGGTCGGCCTGGGTCTGCATGAGCAGGGCCGAGCGGGTGAGGCCGCCGTCGACGCGCAGGGTGTTGAGCGGGGTGCCGAGGTCGCCGCCCGCGGCCGTGGCCAGCTCCGCGACCTGGGCGGCGATGCCCTCGCAGAGGGCACGGACCAGATGGCCGGGCCGGGTGTCGAGGCCGAGGCCGGTGAGCGAGCCGCGGACGTCGCCGCGCCACCACGGGGCGGCGAGACCGGCGAGGGCGGGGACGAAGGTGACGCCGCCGGAGTCGGGGACGGCGCCGCCGACCGGGTCGAGGTCCCGGGCGCCGGTGATCACCCCGAGCTCGGTGAGCCAGCGGACGGCGGAGGCGGCCGTGTAGACCTGCCCGTCCAGGCAGTAGCTGGTGCGCCCGGCGAGCCGCCAGGCGACGCAGGCGACCAGGCCGGAGTCGCCGCGGCGCGGTGCGGGCCCGGTCTGGGCGAGCAGGAACGCCCCGGTGCCGTAGGTGCACTTGGCGGTGCCGGGCGCGGTCACGTCCTGGGCGAGCAGGGCGGCCTGCTGGTCGACGAGGAGCCCGGTGAGGGGGAGCGGCGGGCCGAAGGCGGTGGTGGTGCCGACGGGCGTGTCGCAGTCGACGACGCGCGGCAGCCGCTCCGCGCCGAGTCCGTAGACGTCGAGCGCGGTGTCGGACCAGGCGACGGCGTCCAGGTCGAGCAGTCCGGTGCGGCCGGCCGTGGCGGCGTCGGTGACGAAGGCGCCCGTGAGCCGGTGCACCAGCCAGGCGTCGCTCGTCGTGACCACGCCCGCGCCCGTGAGGCTGCGACGGATCCAGGCCATCTTCGGAGCGGCGAAGTACGGATCGAGCGGCAGACCGGTGATCCGTGTCAACTCCGCTGCGTGAGCGGCGAGTTCCTCGCACACGGAAGCCGCCCGGCGGTCCTGCCAGACCAGCGCGTCGCCGAGCGGTTCGCCGGTCGCCTGGTCCCAGGCGAGCACCGTCTCGCCCTGGTTGGCCAGGCCCACGGCGACGGCGGGCTCCCCGGCCGCGGCGAGCGCCGCCCGCCCGGCCGCGACCACGGAGTCGTACAGCTCACGGGGGTCGACCTCGACGAGCCCGCCGGGCAGGGCCCGCGGGTGCACCGGGGCGAAACCGGTGCCGAGGACACCGCGTTCGGGACAGACGACGAGCGCTTTGGTGCCCGACGTGCCCTGGTCGACGGCGAGTACCGGGCCCGTCATGTGTGCGACTCCCTGTCGTCGATCTGTCGTCGTTGTTCCACCGGGCACCGCCCGGGTTCCTTGATCGTGGAACCGGTCAGCCTGATGCAGCCGGGACGCTCCGTCAAGACTTCGGGCGCGAGGGCGTCAGGTTCACCGGCTTCACTGACATCGAGTCAAATCCGGTCGCTGGCTGATTAGTTACGGTCACGGAGAAAAGTGGATCGGTCACGTCCGGCAACCCTTATAGTGATCGCCGTTCAACGGCCGGGACGGACACGCCCTCCTTCCCAGGGGACTGACCACCCCCTTCACCGACCCCGACCCCACGAGGAACCATGTCGCCCACCTTCCGCCGCGCCGCCTGATGGCGGCGCAAGGCTTCCGGCCCGTCTATCACCCGGCGGGCCACGACCACGCCCTGCGCGGCGCCGTCCAGGACCTGCGGACGGGCCGCTGGGTGGCCATGGCCCGATTACTCGACGAGACCTCCGGCTGGTCCGGCTGGACCCGTCGCACCCAGGTGCTCGCCGCCGTCGCGGCCGGCACCGACGTCGTCGAGACCTGGCGCGCCGAGCAGCCCGACTCCGCCGCCGCGACCGTGATGCACTCCCGCGTCGTCGTCGAGCGGGCCGTACGCGCCCACCGCACCGCCCACCCCCGCACCCGCGAGCTGTGGCAGGAGGCGTGGACCGCCTGCCTGGCCGCCGCCGAACGCGCCCCCGCCGACCCGGTGCCCTGGGTGTGCCGCCTCGCCCTCTCCGTACTCGACGCGCAGCAGCGCATGGAGGAGCACCGCCTCTCCCCGCCCGCCCCGATGCTGCCGCCCGGCCCCTGGGGACTGCTCGCCGAGGCCGAGAAGCGCGACCCGTACAACCGCGAGGCGCACCACCGGATGCTGCAGTTCGTGTACGCGCGCCGCTCCGGGCCGCTCTCCGAGGCCGTCAACTACGCCCAGTGGGCCGCCTCGATGGCCCCCGTCGGCTCGGCCCTGCACGCCCTGCCGCTCTACGTCCGGGTCGAGCGCTACCGCCGCGAACGCGGCCACGAACGCGCCCTGGACCTGCACTGGGTGACCGAGGACGCGGTCCGCGACACCCGCCGGGCCATGGACACCTGGTTCCTCTTCTGCGCCACCGAGGAGGCCAGCCTCCTCGACCTCAACCACCTGGCGCACGCCCTCTACGGAGCGCTGCGGTTCCCCGACGCGGCCCGCGTGTTCGAGTCGCTCGGCCCGTACTGGACCCCGCAGCCCTGGTCGTACCGCACCGACCGGCCCGACGAGCGCGGGCCCGGCGAAGAGGTCTTCCTGCGCGCCCGGGCCCGCTGCCTGGGTGCCTCCGAAGGCCGCACCGGCCCCTGACACTCCCCCCACCGCATCTCCCCCGTCCCCAACCCCCTCTTCCCCCGGAGGAACGCATGTCCCGCCCCGCTCCCACCGACGCGATACGCAAGCCGCCACCGGCCCACCGGGACGAGGAGGCCCGGCTCAGAGAGCTCGGCTACCAGCCCGTCCTGGCCCGCCGGATGGGCGGCTTCGGCAACTTCGCCATCAGCTTCTCGGTCATCTCCGTGCTCTCCGGCTGCATGACCCTCTACGGTTTCGGCCTGGGCACCGGTGGACCCTCCGTGATGCTGTGGGGCTGGGCCGGCGTCGGCCTGTTCGTGCTCTGCGTCGGCCTCGCGCTGGCCGAGGTCACCAGCGCCTACCCGACGTCCGGCGCGCTCTACTACATGGCCGACCGGCTCGGCGGCCGCCGCTGGGGCTGGTACACCGGGTGGCTGAACCTGCTCGGTCTGCTCGGCGCCATCGCGGGCATCGACTACGGCGCCGCGCTCTTCACCGGCGCCTTCCTCAACCTCCAGTGGGGCGTCGTCCCCACCCCCGAGTCCACCTTCGTCACCTTCCTGGTGATCCTCCTCGTGCACGCCGTGCTCAACCTCTACGGCGTCCGGCTGGTCAGCGTCCTCAACTCGATCAGCGTGTGGTGGCACCTCGGCGGCGTCGCCCTCATCGTCGGCGCGCTCGCGTTCGTCCCCGACCACCACCAGTCCGCGACCTTCGTCTTCACGAAGTTCGTCGACGACACCGGCTGGGCCAACCCGCTCTACGTGGCCGCGATCGGCCTGCTCCTCGCCCAGTACACGTTCTCCGGCTACGACGCCTCCGCCCACCTCTCGGAGGAGACCGCCAACGCCTCCGTGGCCGCCGCCAAGGGCATCGTCCGCTCCATCTGGGCCTCCTGGATCGCCGGCTTCGCGCTGCTCGCCGGACTCACCTTCGCCATCAAGGACTACGCGGCCACCCAGAACACCCCGACCGGCGTGCCGCCCGCCCAGATCTTCCTCGACGCGCTCGGCGAGGGCGGTGCCAAGGCCCTGCTGCTCGTGGTGATCGTCGCCCAGCTCTTCTGCGGCAACGCCGAGGTCGCCGCCGCCAGCCGCATGGTCTTCGCGTTCAGCCGCGACAACGCCCTGCCGGGCTCGGCGATCTGGCGTCGCGTCAGCAGCAGCACGCACACCCCGGTGCCGGCCGTCTGGCTCTCCGTGGTCGTCGCGGGCCTGCTCGCCGTGCCCTCGCTCTACTCGGCCACGGCGTACGGTGCCGTCACCGCGATCAACGTCATCGGCATCACGCCGGCCTACGCCATCCCGATCCTGCTGCGCCTGCGCGCCGGCAAGGACTTCGTCCCCGGTCCGTGGAACCTGGGCCGCTGGAGCCGCCCGATCGGCTGGATCGCGGTGATCTGGGTCGCCCTCGTCACCGTGCTGTTCTGCCTGCCCCAGCGCTCGCCGGTCACCGTGGACACCATGAACTACGCGGTGATCGCCCTCGTCGTGGTCCTCGTCCTGGCCAGCGTCTGGTGGTACGTCGCGCGCCGCTCGTACGGCACCCCGCAGTCGTACGGCACGGCGCGCGAGGAGGCGGAGATCGCCGAGGGAATCGTCTGACGGCGTTACGGACGCGGGGCCGGCCGCGCGTCCGGGCCGTCGGCCGGGCGTCCGGCCGGGCGTCCGACCGGGTGTCCGGCCGGGTGTCCGGTCCGCGGGCCCTGGCGGAGGCCCGCGCCGGCGCGGGTGCCGGGTCAGCCCGCGAACTCGTAGGTCCAGGCTCCGGTACGGGCCGCGACGTCGATGTCGGTGATCTCCAGGGCGTGCCCGTGCTGGTCGCTCACCACCCGGTGCACGCTCAGCCGGGCAGCACCGCCCGCCGCGCCCCCGGCCACCCTGTCCGGGGCCGCGGACAGGGCCGGCACGCCGACCGACTCACGGTGGGTGGTGCGCAGCCCCGCCTGGTGCATCCAGTGGTAGAGCAGCCGCAGATCGGGCTGCCGGTGTCGCTCGGAGCTCCGCCGGTAGCGGCCGAGCTGCGGGATCTCGATGAGCGCCGCCCGCGAGAACCACGAGACCGAGCGCTGAAGCGAGGTGCCCGTCGGGGTCAGCACCGCGTGGCGGTGCACGAGAGTGGGCTCGCCGGGCGCGAGGCACAGCCGCCCGGCGAGTGCGGCGGGCGGCGCCTCCCAGGCCAGC